>JBGUIY010000300.1:0-2065 GCA_045113475.1 Christensenellales bacterium
AAAGATCAGCAGGAAGACCAGGGCGGAGCCGACGTCCTTGGAGAGAACGACGATCAGGCCCATCATGTAGACGGTCAGAGCGGCGACCAGCCCTACGGTCTTGGGCGCGGAAATGTGGTCGCGGCGGACGCTCAGCGTCTTGGCCAGAATGATGATGAAGGTCAGCTTGCAGATCTCCGCGGGCTGAATGTTGAAGGGAATGCCGGGCAGCTTGAGCCAGGCGCGGTTGCCGTTGACCTCAATGCCGAAGGGCAGCAGCAGGGCCATCAGACCCGTACTGAAAAACAGCAGCAGCAGACGGTGCTCCGCCAAAACCTCAATGTCCACCATCGAAACGGCAACGTACAGGGCGATCCCCATCACCAGGCTCGCACCCTGGACGATCAGAAATCGGGAGGAGCCCATGGAATTTGTGGCGCTGGCAATCACCACGATGCCGAAGATCGAGGCGATCACGCACAGAAGCAGCAGAAGCAGATCGCCCCTGCGGTAAAACTCGGTAACAGCATTCCAGAGCCGACGCACACAGACGCCCCCCTTCCTCAGATGATTATGTGGATGATACCTGTAAAGCGGTCAGCGCTCCAAATAGGCCTTGCGAAGCTCCGCCGCAAGATACAAGGAGCCATAGGCCAGCACAGCCCCGTCCCGCGGCGTGGCGGACAGCGCGCGGTTCACCGCCTCTGCCGCGCTTGCGCAGGGCTCGGCGGGCTTCCCGTAGCGGCTCAGCCAGGCGGCCAGGTCCTCTGCCGACAGAGCGCGGGGATTGGACGGCGTGACCGTGAAATATCGGTCTGCCAGCGCAGCGGTCCGGTCATACATGCCGGCGTAGTCCTTGTCCGCCAGCACGCCGGTGATCACGGTCAGCGGCCTGCCGGCCAGATAGGTCTCGGCGCTTGCCAGCAGCGCTTCCATGCACTGGGGATTATGCCCGCCGTCCAGAACGAAGAGCGGGTCCCGGCCCAGCAGCTCGAATCGGCCCGGCCAGGAGACCGCGGCGATCCCGTCCTGCACGTTCCGGTCCGAAATCCTCCAGCCCCTGCGGCGCAGGACCTCGACCACGGCCAGGACGACGGCGGTGTTGTACCGCTGGTGATCGCCCAGCAGGGGCAGCCAGAGCTCCAGGCCGCCCCGACGCAGGCGCTGTCCGTCCAGATCGCGGGAGAGGGTCTCGATTGCGTCCGGGTCGGCGACGGTCAGGGGAACGCCCAGTGCCGCGCATTTTTCGCGGATGACGGCCTTGACGCCGGGAGCGTTCGGATAGAGGACGGCCTCGCAGCCGGGCTTGAGAATGCCCGCCTTCGTGGCGGCGATCTTCTCCACGGTGTCGCCCAGAAACTCGGTGTGATCCAGACCGATGTTCGTAAAGACGGCGGCCTCCGGCGCGGGAATCACGTTGGTTGCGTCGAATTCGCCGCCCATGCCGGCCTCCAGGATCACGAGGTCGCAGTCCTCGCGGGCAAACCAGCAGAGGGCGACAGCCGTGATCAGCTCAAACTCCGTCGGCGCATCCGCCATCGCCTCGGCAAAGGGACGGACGTGCTCCGTCATATCCGCCAAAGCCTGGCGGGAGATCATCTGGTTGTTGATCTGCATCCGCTCGCGGAAGTCGATCACGTAGGGAGAGATGAACAGGCCGGTTTTGTATCCGGCTTTCGTCAGGATGGAGCTCAGCATCGCGGCCGTGCTGCCCTTGCCGTTGGTGCCGACGATATGGATGAATTTCATGCCGTTCTGCGGGTCTCCCAGCCGGCGCATCAGCTCGGTGATCCGGCTCAAGCCCGGCACAGAGCCCTTCCAGGAAACGGCGGAGATGAATTGCAGGGCTTCTTCGTAGGTCATAGCTGCCTCCAGGGGATCAGAGTTGGGGAAGCTGTCTGCGCATGGCGCGGACGATGGGGATGATCAGCGCGGCGATCACTGCTGCGGTCGCAATCGCGATCCCGATGCGGGCCAGTGCCAGTCCAAAGACCAAGTGATACTCATAGTAGCCGAAAATTTTGCTGTCAAAGTACATGCCGGCGGTGTTCAGCAGGGCGTTGAACGCACCGCAGCCGAGAACAGC
>JBGUIY010000301.1:0-17327 GCA_045113475.1 Christensenellales bacterium
AACGGCTTTACCGCGGTCCGGCAGTACAATATCGATCCTTCCGTCCGCCGTTCCGTGGTGCACTTGGTGGGAGACGCGGCCGGGAACGTGGCCAACAGCGTGGAGACCTTTATGGCCCGCTCCCTGTACGGTTTCGAGCAGAGCATCACCGAGCGGATCAGGGACTTTGTCAGCGGCGCCCGCCGCAAGGGGGACTCGCTGACCCTGACCGTCGACAGCGCGCTGAGCGCTTACATCCTGGGCAGGCTGGAGGCGCTGAAGCTTCCCGTTACGGAAGAGGGCGCTGCAGCGCTGACGCCAGCCGGCGCGGTGGTGGTGATGAACTGGAAAACCGGCGCGGTCCTGGCGGAACTGAGCTACCCGACCTTCGATCCCGCCAATCCGGCGACTGCTGCCAGGAGCTCCAGACAGCCCTATTTCAACCGGGCGACCCAGGGCATGTACGCGCCGGGATCCGCCTTCAAGGTGGTCACTGCGGCGGCGGTGCTGTCCGATCCGCTGCTGAGCAGCCGTTCCTTCAACTGTACCGGCGTGTTCGAGGCGGTGGATGGGGAAAACGGCAATCGCCTGATCACCGACGCGGGCACCGATACGGCCCAGGGCATGGTGGTGTCCCATGGGCAGATCGACCTGCGCCGCGCTTTCATGCTCAGCTGCAACAACGTTTTTGCGGACGCGGCGACGGAACTGACGGACGCGAAGCTCCGGAAGCAGGCGATGGCCTTCGGCTTTGACGCGAACTTCCTGTTCAGGGAGATCGTGGTGGAGAATTCCTCCTATCCGGATACGGACCGCACCCCATGGGAAGTGGCCATGACCGGCATCGGGCAGAGCGGGCTGCAGGCTTCGCCGCTGCATCTGTGCCTGATCGCCGCTGCCGTCGCCAACGGCGGGGTGATGATGGAACCGCGCCTGATCGAGCGCGCCGCCGCCTCCGACGGCATGACCCGGAAAGCGTTTGCGATTCAGGAAGCCAGGCGGGTGTTCGACGATCCTGCGCTGGCTTCGACGCTGCGGGATTACATGTATGACGTGGTGAACGGGGAAAACGGCACCGGCCGCCGGGCGGCGCTGGCAGGGTGGCCCGTCTGCGGCAAGACCGGCAGCGCCGAGGTGGACGGACAGGAACGCACCAACGCTATCTTCATCGGGTTCATTGACGACGAGCGCGCGCCGTACGCCGTTTCCATCGTGCTGGAGGATATGGGCACGGGCGGGCAGTATGCCGCTCCGCTGGCGCACGACATATTTGCGTACCTGACGGATAAAATCGCGTGAACGTTTACAAAACGTGGATAAACTGCTATAATTGAGGCCTGAAATCCTATAAAACCGGAGGCAAACATGTCTTATGTACTGAGCTGTTGTTCAACAGCGGACCTGACAAAAGAGCACTTTGAACGGCGCGGCATCCATTACATCTGTTTCCATTACCAGCTGGACGGGAAGGACATGCTGGACGACCTCGGCCAGTCCATGCCCTTTGACAAGTTCTATCAGGCGATGGTGGACGGCGCGGATACGCGCACTTCGCAGGTGAATACAGAAGAATACCTGACATATTTCGAGGGCTTCCTGGAGCAGGGGCTCGATATCCTGCACGTGACGCTGTCCAGCGGCATATCCGGCACCATCAACTCGGCCAACGTGGCGGCTGAGCAGCTGCGAGGCCGTTTTCCCGACCGCAAGATCTACGTGATCGACTCCCTGGGCGCTTCCTCGGGCTACGGCCTGCTCATGGACATGCTGGCGGACAGGCGCGACGAGGGTATGGCCCTGGACGATCTGGCCTGCTGGGCCACGGACCACAGGCTGCTGGTGCACCACTGGTTCTTCTCGACCGACCTGACCTTCTACATCAAGGGCGGCCGCGTCAGCAAGACGGCGGGCTTCTTCGGGAAACTGCTGCATATCTGCCCCCTGCTCAACATGAACCACCTGGGCCAGCTGATCCCGCGCGAAAAGATCCGCACCAAGAAGGCGGTCATCCAGACGATCGTCGACCGCATGCAGGAGCACGCGGAGGGCGGGCTGGACTACAGCGGTAAATGCTATATTTCCAACTCCGCCTGCATGGAGGACGCAAAGGCAGTCGCCAGACTCGTGGAAGAACGGTTCCCGAAGCTGAACGGGCCGGTGGAGATCTATTCCGTCGGCACCACCATCGGCAGCCATACGGGGCCGGGTACGGTCGCCCTGTTCTTCGTGGGCGACAAGCGCTGGAACTGATATGGGCGCGAAGCAATTCTGGGAGTCCGCCGGCAGGACCTGCGTGACCATGGCCGACCTGGCGGTGGACTCGCAGACCAGCGCGATGCTGCGCCGCGTCCAGGCGGCGCTGAGAGGCCCCGTACAGCCGAAGAAGGCGAAGGAAGCCTATGAAATCGCCAGCCAGGCCCGTGACGCCATGACCCAGGGGGACAAGGAGGACGCCCAGCGGCTCCTCGGGCAGCTGCAGGCGCTGCTGGAAGCCGTGCCGGAAGCGCCGGCCCCCAAGACTTCGCCCGCCGATATACCGGCTGAACCGAAAGCCGCCGCAGCGGAAGCCAAACCCGCCGGGCAGACGGAGACGCCGCCAAAGCAAAAGGAAACGCCGGACCAAGCCCCCGCTACTCAGGCCCCGCACAGATCCGAAGTAAGGAGGATGCTCATGCCGATCTTCAACAAGCTCCGCAGCGCCCTGGGCGGCGAACGCGGAAAGCAGGCCGCGCAGAAGGCGCTGTATACCGAAGAGCACGAGAACAAGGAACGCGAGATCGCTGAGATCGAAGGCAAGCTCGACAGCCTGCTGAAGGACCGCGACGCCCTTCGGGACAAGATGGAAGCCATCGTCGTGAAGGCGCGGACGGTGGATAAATCGAGCTTTGAGTACACCCGCCTCAAGCACGAAGCCACGCTGATCAAGCCCAATCTGGACGCCATTGATGCCTCTATCGGCACTCTCATGAAGCGGGCAGAGGACCTGGCGAAAATCAGCGCCAGCTACCGGTCCGTGCTGCTGAGCATGCAGAATACCATCGACGAGCACGCGATGGTGCGCACCTCGGTGCTGGTGGACCAGGCCGCGGAGCAGATCGACCAGGCGGCGGACCAGGATATGGAGCTCCACAAAATGGCGGGCAGGACCGAGGCCGTCCATCAGCGCGTCCTCAGCCACGCTGCCGAATCGGAGCCGAGCTTCTTTGACGAAATGGTGAGCGGATCGCCCGCCGCCCGGGAGGAAGAAGAGGAGGATCCCTTTGACCGCATGGTGGCTGCGGGCAGCAGCAAAGCGGAAACCGAAACGCCTGCCCGGGAGACACCTGCCGAAGATCAGCCTGCGGAACGGCCGCAGTCTCCCCTTGAACTGTGATTTCACGCTGAGGAAGGAGCAACAGCCATGAAAAAACCCGGATTCCTGAAGTCCAAGCAGGAAAAGGAGCTGGAGGCCCGCATCGCCGTACGCCAGGGCATCCGCGACCTGGAGAAGGTCAACAAGAAGCTCGAAAAGAAGAAGGATGAGATGCTGGCTTTTGCCCGTGAGGCGCGGGAAAAGGGCGTCAAGCAGCAGTACGCCGTGGCGACCAGCGGCTTGAAAATGATCGTCAACTACCAGAAACGGTCGGAGGCCATGGTGCTGCAGGCGAAAATGGCGGAATCCATGCGCGACCTGACCACGATCTCCTCCAAGTTCGTCAACCTGATGGGCAACATGGGCAAGGAGGTCGCTAAGGTGGCCAGCGGCACCAACTTCGCCCGCAACCAGATGGAGTTCGAGAAGGGCATGGCCTCCGCCGAGATGGCGATGGAACAGCTGGAGAGCTTCATGGAGGACGCGGGCATGGGCTTCGCGGACGTGGAAATGAGCGACGAGGAGCTGGACGCCGAGATTGAGGCCCTGGTGAGCGCGGACGTGTCTGGCAAGGCCGACGCGGAGGAAGACGCCCTCGCCCAGAAGCTCAAGAACCTCAACAGCCAGCTGCAGGGCGTGAAGGAGTAAGCTATGCCAGCGGAAAAAGGCGCCATGCACATGTACGATACCTATTTCCATTACGCGGAGGAGGCAGAAAAGGCCGGCCGCTATCAGGAGGCGGCCAACCAGTACCGCCTGGCGGCCAAATGCCTGTACGAAAGTGCCGGGACCTCCAAGGGATCCGCCCGAGAGAGCCTGATCCGCCGCGGGGACCTGCTGGTGGGCATCGCCGACGCGATGGAAAAGAAGGAGAAGCAGAAAGCGGCGGCCAGGGCGTCGTCCGCGTCTTCCGGCGCGAACGCTTCCGGCGGAAAGGCTTCCCGCACCCCGCCGGTCTCCAACGGCAGTTCAGACGAGTCCAACACCATCTGGCAGGCGGAGCGCAAGCCGAACGTCACCTTTGACGATATCGCCGGCCTGGAGGACGTGAAGCAGGCGATCCGCGAGCGCATCATCCTGCCCCGCAAGCACCCGGAGATCTTCACCCAGTTCAAGCTCAAAGCGGAAGGCGGCGTGCTGCTCTACGGCCCGCCCGGCACCGGCAAGACGATGATCGCCAAGGCCATCGCCAACGAGATCGACGCTTCCTTCTATTCCGTCCGCTGCTCGGACATCGTGGGCAAGTATTTCGGCGAGGCGGAGCGCAACGTCAAGTCCCTGTTCGAGACGGCCCGCGGCGAAAGCAGCGCCATCATCTTTTTCGACGAGTTCGAGGCGCTGGCCGCGAAGCGCGGCGGCAACTCCACGGTCATGAACCGGCTGGTGCCGGAACTGCTGAGCCAGATGGACGGCTTTACCGCGGACGATACCCAGGGCAGGCTGCTGATCCTGGCGGCCACCAACCGCCCCTGGGACATCGACAGCGCCTTCATGCGCCCCCCGCGCCTGACCCAGAAGATCCACGTGTCCCTGCCGGACTATCCGGCGCGGCTGTTCCTGATCGAAAAGGCCTTCAGGAACGTGCCGGTGGACGGATTCGACGCCGGGACCTGCGCCGACCGGACCGAGGGCTCCAACGCGGCGGACATCGTGGCCCTGTGCAATCAGATCAAAATGGCCGCGGTACAGCGCACCATCAGCGTGAACGGCGAGACCTCGCCCGTGACCGCGGAGGACATGGAAAACGCGCTGGCTAAATACCGGCCCTCCGTACAGAAATCCGATATCGTCCAGATCAGGCGCTGGGAAGAAAGCCAGGGAGTGTGACACCCCCTGGCTCTTTTTATGGATCATTCTACTTTTGCATATATGGATTCTTTTATAACAGCTCTGAAAGAGAATGGATCTTCAGATAAGGCGTTTCGACGTCGGACGCGGGATTTGCAGCGATCAGGATCGGTGTGATGCCGAGCTTTGCAGCGCCTTCCAGGTTCTGCGGCCCGTCGTCGATAAATACGGTCTCGCTGGCGGCGCAGCCGCATTTCCGCAGCGCGTCCTCGTACATGCGCGGGTCCGGCTTGAAAACGCCCAGTTCAAAACTGTAAGTGGCGAAGGAAAAGTACTTCAGCACCCCCAGGCTCCGCAGCTGATGGCCGATGCTGGGCCATGTATCTGAGATGATCCCGAGGCGGTATGTCTGACCCAGGGTGCTGATCACCCGCTCCGCGTCAGGATAGATGGCATAATTCTCCATGTTGTAAGCCCGGTCCAGTGAAACCTCCATGATCTCGTCTTCGGTCATCCGCAGATCAAGCATATCCGAGACGATCCTGAAGTAATGGCAGAACCGTTCGGTCTCTTCCTCTTCGTTCCGGACCAGGTGGTTCTTCGCGAGATAGTCCATCGCCGCCCTTCTCGCGCTGCGGATCGACCCGGAGGGGCATTTCTTCAGCCGTTCTCCGGCGATTTCATAGAATCTGTTCGTGAATATCCAGTCTCCGGACAACGGATAATCGATGGTATAGCCGACGTCGAAGAATATGACTTTCTTGTCAGACAGTATTTCGTGCATATTGCTCTCCCTGTGTAACGCTTACTGACATCTCATGAATCCGCGGCAGCCTTTCTCCGAAAGCTCGGAGAAGCCGGATGACTTGTAGAAAGCCGCTGCTTTTGGCGTGTCGTCTGTGACCAGTTCGATCTGACGAACGCCGGGAAACCTGTCTGTCACGGCTTTCAGCAGCGCCGTTCCGATTCCCCGGCCCTGGTTTTCCGGATATACCAGAATGTCCTGTATAAAGACGATCGTGGCTCCGTCACCGACCGCTCTTATGATTCCGAGCAGTTCATCGTTTTCATAGGCGGCAAGAACCAGCAGCGAGTTCCTGAATCCCCGCTCCAGAGCCGGCATATTCTGCATGTAAGCTGTCCAGCCCACCGCAGAATAGAGCCGCTGTATTTCGTCTGCCCTGTAAACCGTATACTCTCTGATTTCCATGATCCCTCCCGATCAGAGCCGTCAGGCGGACAGGCTCGCCTGGCTGCGCAGCAGCTGCCTGCGGTAGGCGCTGGGGGAGACTCCCACCATTTTGTTGAATATTCGCAGGAAATTGGAATAGTCGTTGAAGCCGCACTTGTAAGCGATGTCGTTCAGCGTTTCGCCTCCCTGCATCATCTGCCGGGCCAGCATTACACGGCGGTACAGGATGTAGTCGTACACGCTGCGGTTGGTGAACTTCATGAACTCGTGGGACAGGTAGGAAACGCTGACGTTGAAGCGCTGGGCCAGGTCGTCCATCCTGAAGGGCTGGGTATAGCTGCTGTTGATGTAGGTCAGCACGTTCTGGATGATGCTGTTGGATACCACGTTGCCGCTGACGGCGCTGGACGGCCCGATGGCACGGCAGATGACGATCAGCAGATTCAGCAGGACGCTGAAATTGGTGAGGTTGTTCAGCGGGTCGTCCGTGGGCGTGCCGCGCTGGAGCTGCCGGATCCAGGAAAGGCACTGGGCCGCGTCCTCAACGCTCAGCTGGAAGCTGTACTGCCGCTGGGCCGCGCAGGCGCGGAAGCGCTGGTCCAGGTCCATTCGCCCGCAGCCCAGGGCCTTCAGCAGCTCAAGGGATACGTTGACAAAGGCCCGCTCGTACCCGTGCAGCTCACTGACGTTGGAAAGGCCGTGGATGGAAAAGGGCGGGATGATATACAGCTGGTTCGGCTTGAGCAGGTAAAGCTCGTTATCGAGGCTGAAATACTGGCCGCCGCGCACATGGATATACAGCTCATAAAAGTCGTGGCAGTGGAACTCTGTGGACCGCATATGCTCGCTGTACAGGTAAAAGGCTTCATATCCCTGCGGCTTTTCCATCATCGTCAGCGGCACGGAGCGCTTGACAGCGTCGCTTTTCATTCCATACACCCCCGGATTCAGCAGAATTTACATAATAATGAGCGCTATTTGCACAGAAAAACAGACATTTTGCATGTTATACTATACACAGTTACAACGTTAAACGCAAGCTTTTTTTGTGCGAAAGAAAGGATGAAAGGTTATGATCACAGTCGCAATCGTGGGTACAGGCGGGATCTCCCACGCCCATATCAAGGCTTACCTCCAGTTCCCGGAGCGCTGCCGCATCGTCGCCCTGGTCGACATCGTACCCGGAAAAGCCCAGCGCGTCAAAGAGCAGTACAACCTCGACGCGGAGGTATACCTCGACCACCATCAGATCCTGGATCGGGATATCGATCTGGTGGACGTGTGCACGCCGCCTTTCGTTCATGCCGAGATCAGCGTCAACGCCCTGCGCGCCGGGCATCACGTGATCTGTGAAAAGCCGATGGCGGCCTCCCTGGAGGAATGCGACGCCATGCTCCGCGCCCGGGACGAGAGCGGAAAGAAGCTCTCGATCATCGCCCAGAACCGCTTCCGCAAGCCCATCCGGGATATGAAAGCCCTGCTGGACAGCGGCATCGCCGGCAAGGTACGCCACGCGGAGATCGACTCCTTCTGGTTCCGCGGCCACAGCTATTACGACCTGTGGTGGCGCGGCACCTGGGAGAAGGAGGGCGGCGGATGCACGCTGAACCACGCCGTGCACCACATCGATATGCTGGGCTGGATGATGGGCACACCCAAGCGGGTGACCAGCGTACTGGCGAATACCGGCCACGACAACGCGGAGGTGGAGGACCTGTCCATTTCCGTGATGGAGTATCCCGGAGCCCTGGCAACGGTGACCGCCTCGGTAGTGCATCACGGGGAGGACCAGAAGCTGATCTTCCAGTGCGAAAAGGCGAAGCTTGCCGCCCCCTTCAGCGTGTTCTGCTCCCAGCCCCAGCCCAACGGCTTCCCGCTGCAGGCGCCGGACGAGTCCTTCGAGGAGGAAGTCAAAGCCTATCTGGCCAAGCTGCCGCCGCTGCCCTATGAAATGCATACGGGCCAGCTGGAGAACATGCTTTCAGCCATCGAAAACGACGCGCAGCCCTTCATCACCGGCGAGGACGGCCGCCGCACCATAGAACTGATCACCGCGATCTACAAGGCCGGTTCCACTCACATCCCGGCGGAGTTCCCGCTGAAGCCGGACGATCCGTTCTACACGGTGGAGGGGGTGCGCGCCAACACGCCACATTTCTATGAAAAGAGCGCTTCTGTGACAGAATTTGACGGCGAGATCACCTTCGGTGGTTTCGGGAAAGGAAAGTGAACATGAACGTTTCCGACGGTATGAATTACGCGCCAAAGGGCAAGCCCGCGCCGGTGGTCAAGCCGGGGGAATTCGTCTTTTCCGCCGTACGGCTGGACCACGGCCATATCTACGGCATGTGCAACGCCCTGACGGAAGCGGGCGGTACCCTGAAATACGTGTATGACGCCGATCCCAATAAGGTGCAGGCTTTCCTGAAGGCTTTCCCGCAGGCGAAGCCCGCCCGCTGCGAGGAGGAGGCGCTGGAGGACGCTGAGACCCATATGATCGCCGGGGCCGCCGTGACCAGCGAACGCTGCGCACTGGGTCTCCGGGCCATCAGCGCGGGCAAGGACTACTTTACCGACAAGGCGCCGTTCACCACCATGGAGCAGCTTCAGGCCGCGAAGGACCTGACCCGGAAGACCGGCAGAAAGTATATGGTCTACTACTCGGAACGGCTCCATGACGAAGGCGCGATCATGGCCGGGTACATGGTGGACGAGGAGCTCATCGGCAAGGTCGTCTCGGTGACCGGCTTCGGCCCCCACCGGCTCGGCGCGCCGGGACGCCCGAAGTGGTTTTTCGAGCGGGAAAAATACGGCGGCATCCTCTGCGATATCGGCAGCCACCAGATCGAGCAGTACCTGCACTACAGCGGCGAAGAGGACGCGGAAGTGACTTTCAGCCGTATCGGCAATTACGCGCATCCCGAGTATCCCGAGCTGGAGGACTTCGGCGACTGCGAACTGACCGGCAGGAACGGCACCACCAACTATTTCCGTGTGGACTGGTTCACGCCGGACGGCCTGCGCACCTGGGGCGATGGCCGGGTCATCATCCTGGGCACAGAGGGCTTCATCGAAGTCCGCAAGTATGTGAACCTGGCCTCTGACCAGCCCGGCGGCGGGCACGTCTTCCTGGTCAACGGCGAAGGGGAGAAGTATGTGAACGCGGTGGGCGTCACCGGATACCCCTTCTTCGGCAAACTGATCCTGGACTGCCTGAACCGCACAGAAAACGCCATGACCCAGGCCCACGCCTTCAAAGCGGCGGAACTGTGCCTGAAGGCAGAAGCCAATGCGGTCAGAGTAAAATAACGGATAATCGCGGAATCGAGCAATTTGAAATTCAAAACAGCAAAAAACAGGCGCCGGCAGAAGCCGGCGCCTGGCTGTTTATTGGTTTACTGCAGATTCTGTGAACGCGGTCCGGGATTACAGGTTGCCCGGGAAAGTGCCGCGCCAGTTGCCATCCTTGTAGGCCTGGCGGAATTCTTCGATCATCTTGTCGGCGCCGGAACGCAGGATGGCCTGAATGCCGGCATCGAAGACTTCGTCAAATTTGTCGGGAGCAGCGCTGACCACGTCGGCCAGGAACTTGCCCTGAGCGCTCTTGATGGTGTCGCCGTAGTCGGTCTGAGCCTGGATGTTTACGCTGAAGCTGATCTGCGTCCACGCATCCGTGAGGGCGTCGACATAGGAATCCTGCACGTCCTTCTCGAAGCCGGCGAAGGGCAGAGCCAGCGCGGCGGCGTTCTTCTCGTCGCTGCCGTAGTAGAGGCCGTTGACGATGAAGCAGATATCGCCGGCGTGCATCTTGTTCTCATCGGGCACCTGGTCGGCGCTCTTGACACCGTAGGGGATGCCGAATTCTTCGCTGATGCCTTCATAGTTGATGCCTTCGGTGCCGTTCTGCATGGCGAACATGTTCTCGGGAATCGCCATCCAGTCGAGATACTTGATGGCGGCGATAGCGGTCTTTTCATCGGTGGTCTTCGGGATGATGATCTTCAGGCCGTTCGCGGCATAAACGTCGTGCAGGGTCTTGCCGCCCAGGCTGTCGTTCTTGAAGGGGTTCACGGTGACCCAGCGGCCGCCCTCAACGTTTTTGGCCAGTTCGATCTGGAGGTTCTTGTCGGTGCGCCAGGGCTGGTCGGGCTGCTGGGAGAAGAAGCCGTTGTAACCCATGATCAGCGCGGTGTCATTGGCGGCGTCGTTATTGGTCAGGGCGAAGGTTTCGGGCAGGAGGCCTTCGTTGTACAGAGTATTCAGCCAGCGGAAGCCTTCCTTGGCGCCGGGCAGCATTTCAGGATTCGCGGAATTAGCGACCCAGTCTTCTTCGGTGACCTGGCTGAAATCAACCCAGGCATCGGTGATGCGGCGGACGTTGAACATGGGGTCCTGAGCGAAAATGCTGAAGGCGAAGGGCACGCCGTTGTCGCCGCCCAGCTTGGCTGCCTTGGCGGCACGCAGGAAAGCGGTGAAGCTCTCGATATCGGTGGGCTTTTCCATGTTCAGGGCGGTGAGCCAGTCCTGACGGATGAAATTGCCTACGTTGGCGACGCTGATGCGGCGGGCTGGGATGAACCACTGCTCCTTGACGCCGTCGCCGTCATGATCCTGACGGCCGAAGTCCAGCACATCGCCCAGGAAAGCCTTCAGGTTGGGGCCATACTGATCCAGCAGCTCATCCAGCTGCCAGATGCCTTCGTCGTCGATGCACTGCTGCACAGGGCCGTTATAGGTGGGGCAGATGTCGCAGGCAGTGCCGCCCTGCAGGTCGTTGGTCAGCAGGGTGTGCTCATCCCAGCGGGAATAGGAGACGAACTGCAGTTTGATGTGGTTGGGATCGCCAAAGTGCTCCTGGGCATAGTGGAGCTGCCAGCAGTTGGTGACGTCCAGGCCGGTGACGTTGCGGTCGAAGGTCTCCACCCGCAGGGTGATCCATTCGTCGTCCGCGACTACGGCACCGGTGATTCCCAGCAGCATTGCCAGGACGAGCAGGACAGCCAGAGTTTTTTTCATGGGTCATCTCTCCTTTGATCATATTTTCACCGCCACCCGGCGGCAGGATACATGAGGATGCAGGGCGCTCAGCCCTTGATGGCGCCGATGGTGACGCCCGCGACGAAGTAGCGTTGCACGAAAGGATATACCACCAGGATGGGCAGCGTGGCAAAAATGATGGACGCGGGCTCGATCGACTCGGAGATGCTGGACGCTACGGCGGAAGAACCGCCTTCCATCGCCGCCACGTCGACAGCCTGGGAGCCCTTGATCAGGTGATACAGCTTCAGCTGCAGGGGCTGGTATGCCTTGTTGCGGATATAATACAGCGCGTCCTGGAAGCTGTTCCACTTGCCGACAGCGTAGAATAGGGTCAGCGTGGCGATGGAAGCCAGGGACAGCGGCAGCACCACCTGGATCAGGATCTGGAAGTCGTTTGCACCGTCAATGGTGGCGGCTTCTTCCAGGGAGTCAGGCAGCGAGGCGAAGAAGCTCTTGAGGATGATCATGTTGTAGGTGCTGAGCATTCCGGGCAGGATCAGTGACCACGGCGTATCGAGGAGCCCCAGCTCCTTGATGTTCAGATAGATGGGGATCGTACCGCCGGAGAAATACATGGTGAACAGCGCGAGCACGTTGAAGAATTTGCGGCCCCTCAGCCGTTTTTTGGTCAGGGGATAGGCCATCAGGATGGTCAGGATCATGGCGAAAAGGGTATATACCAGCGTGATCACGATCGTGAACAACAGGGAACGCGTCATGCTCGAGTCGGCAAACAGGGCTTTGTAGGCAGTCAGTTCAAACTCTACGGGCCAGAAGGAAACGGCGCCGCGGAGGATGGCGGACTTGCTGCTCAGGGAAATCGCCGCCACATTGATGAAAGGAAGAAGACAGCTCAGGCTGAAAAGAAGGATGACTGCCGCCAGAATGATCTGCGGCGTTGTCCACACGCTCGTCCTTTTCTCGGAAACAGCGGTGCGATCAGCTGTTGTAACTTTCATATCCCGCACCTCCTTACCAGATACCGTCTTCGCCGAGGCGCTTGGTGACGAAGTTGGCGGTCGAGATCAAAATCAGGCCCACCAGCGACTGGAACAGTCCGATGGCGGTAGCGCGGGCGGGCTGGGCGTTGGTGATGCCGGCGCGGTAGACGAAGGTGGAAAGCACGTCGCAGTAGTCCTGCACCTGGGGATTGCCCATGACGTAGGGCCGGTCGAAGGAAATGTTCATCATCTGTCCGATGTTCAGAATCAGCAGCACCACGATGGTGGAGCGGATGCCGGGCAGCGTCACGTGCCAGATCTGCTGCATCTTGTTGGCGCCGTCGATCCTGGCGGCCTCGAACAGTTCCATATTGATGCCGGTGATGGCGGACAGATAGAGGATGGTGCCCCAGCCCATGTTCTGCCACACGCCTACTACGGTATAGGTAATCTGCCAGTGGATGCCTTCCGTCAGGAAGGGAATGGATTTTTCGATCCAACCCCATTTCAGCAGCAGAGAGTTGATGATGCCGGTGCTGGGAGCGAAGATCTGCAGCGCCATACCGCCGATGATGATCCATGACAGGAAGTGGGGCAGGTACAGCAGCGTCTGGGAGACCTTTTTGAATCGGATGGCTTTGAGTTCGTTAAGCATGATGGCCAGGATGATGGGCACCGGGAATCCAGCGATCAGCCCCATGAAGTTCAAAACCAGCGTGTTCCTGAGAGCGACGGGGAAATCAGGCATGCTCATGACGAAGCGGAAGTTTTCCAGCCCGATCCACTTGCTACCCCACATGCCCTTGAACATGTTGTACTTCTGGAAAGCGATGATCAGACCCAGCATCGGCTTGTAACAGAAGATCAGGTAAAATGCGATCGGCAGCAGCAGCATTGCGTACAGGCGCCAGTCCCTGACCAGCGCCTGCTTCAGCGCGCCGCGCTTTTTGGTAACGCTTTTTTCCATGTCCAATTCCTCTCAGAAATGAAAACTGAACGACGAACAAACCCGTAAATATAGAGACGATCGGTACTAAATAACCATTTATCATTATAGATGCTGAATGCGAATATTTCTATGCAAATTTAGTACATAAGTATGCAAATTCAGCAATGTAACGGACAGCTCTGTGTGGGTAAATCAGTAAAATGCCGGTTCTTTGATGGTTTTTCTTGACATTTTCCGGGGGACGCATTAAAGTATGCGCAGGTATCCCGTATCTGCAAGCGGGAGCCATGAAAGGAGCCTGACATGATGAAGAGAATCCTCTTCCTGACCCTGGCGCTCTGCCTGCTGGCGCTGCCCGTGCTTGCCGAGCCGGCCGCCGACGCGTTTACCACCGCTTCCGTGTACAACTTCTACGGCAAAATCGAAGGCGACGAACTGCTGAACGCCATCAACAGCCACAGCGGTTTCTATGCCGTTTCCACCGTCAATCCGGACGGCACGCCCAACATCGCGTTCTTCATTTACAGCTGCGTCAAGCTGGACGGGGCCTATTATCTGATGCTGGGGCTCAACCCGAATCAAACCACCGCGAACATCGACAACGGCAGCGAAGTCGTCGCCATGTACGGCCAGCTTCCGACCGATATGGAAAAGGCCGCCTATGCCACCTCCGGCGCGCGCATGAGCCTGAAGAAGGTCACCGATGAGGCGCTGCTCGCCAAGCTGATGGAAAGCGCTCCTCAGGGCTATCAGCCGATGTTCTACGAGATCACCGCTGTAAACCCGCTGGGCTGACCGGTCAGCACCCGGCTTATTCTTCCGGCACCCGGCAGGACGGACTGTCGGAGCAAAAAATCCTGTTTTCACTGGAAAGCAGGATTTTTTTCTGCAGCAGCGAAAATAATACAAACGGAGTATGCTCTTCGGGCATGTTCTGAAATGCCGAATTCGCCGGGAGGAAAACGATGCCGAGAAAATCATACCGGGTGCAGCCGCTGAGTTATGTGATCAGCGTATCGCTTGGCACGGGCTGTTATCGTCATATACGTATCAGCGCAGACATGACCTTTGACGATCTGAGCTGTGCGATCCTGGATGCTTTTATGTTTGACAACGACCATCTGCATGGCTTCTTCATGGACAACATATTCTGGAGCAGGAATGAAGACGCGTGCATCTGGGCGGATGATATGGACGGCGAAGCGATCCACGTCAGCGATGAAGTCACGCTGAGAGAATGGGAGTTGTCTGAAGGACAGGCGTTCAAATACCTGTTTGATTTCGGGGACGAGTGGCGTTTCAGCTGCAAGGTCCTCAGAGCAATGCCGGAATTGACGGACAGCCCGCAGGTTATCCGGAGCAAGGGCGACGCTCCGGAACAATATCCCGATTGGGATGAGGATGATGAATACGAAGACGAAGACGAGGACGAAGACCCGGACGGGGAAGAGTAAGCGCAGCCGCGGCGAAGGCGGCGGGGGAGATTGAGGATCACTGTAAATGCAAGGAAACGGAACGAAATTTGAAGACTTTCTGGCCGGGGAAGTACGGCAGTACAAGGGGATCGCCGTGCCGGTCAAGTCAAGCCTGCTCCGGCGGCTGCTGGTAAAAAGGCTGCCCTGCAGAAAGCTGCACCCGAATCCGGAGGATGAATTCTGCGACCCCAAAATCGGGCCGAACTATGGGATCGTCAGCCAGTATGAGCGAAGCATCGCTGACAGTTTTCACAGTACGAGCCGGAGCGCGATCGATGAACCGCTGACTGTCGAACGGATCCGCCCGGACGGCTATATGATCCTGAACGGCCATCACCGGTGGGCTGCGTCAATACGGATGAACAAACATTCTGTTCCGGTCAGGATCGTGAATCTGACGCATGAGATGGACATACGGCAGATGCTGGAAAACGCCAAGCATCACCGCAGGGTCACGCTGGATCTGAACGAGGTCGTGTTCCGGGCCGAACGTGACGAACTGACTGAAAAAGCGCCGCATTTTCCGCTCAACCGGATATTCAGGGAGAACCTGCATGTCGGCGTGGCTGCCCTGCTCCGCTATTGCAGTACCCACGGCTATGATATCTGGGTGTTTACGCCGGACTATTACTCTGTGGAATATATCCGCCGCCTGTTCAAAGCATATCACGTATTTGTCACGGGCATCGTTACCGGTATCGGACAGAAGGCCAGGCTGGAGATCGGAAAGAAGCTGCGGGCGCTCATCGCCAGCCATTATCAGTGTACGGTCACGATCGACGCCGCCGGCGTGCTGAACATCAACGAGGAGACCGGCGATTACCGGCAATTCAAACTGACCAGTCACGACGCCGGCTGGTCCCAGGAGGTCATCGATATCCTCAAAAGCCTCGACGAAGAACGGTTATAGTATAAACGGCTTTATACAGCAGACGTTGACTGAACGCAATGAGGGCCGCTCCGAAAGGGGCGGCCCCTGGTGTTTTGCGGATGATGGTGGGAAGAATTATCTCCGACATCTTAGCTGCGATAAAAATCCTGTCCGCCGAAATCCTTCCAGGTTTTGTACATATCCAGATAATTCTCCTTAATGAACCGGGAGATGACATTGATTTCGCGGTCGGTCAGATCTCCGCGCTTTTGCAGGACGGAACTGCCGTCGGATCGGACAAAGAACTTTGCTGAATCTGCTTCGGTCAGTTTCTTGTCACTAGCGTGTACGTGCATTGCTTCCACGATGCACTGGGATGTGAAGTACAGATAATGATCTGCAATTCTGTCACGATAGTACTTCGGCATTTTATGCCTCCATGAATTGCAGGTTCTTTCTGCACAGTTCCAGAACGATCTGCTGTTCGATGCAGTCCATGTTAGTTTCGATCATTTCTCCGGTTTGGCTTACGACCATCGCGCAATCCGGATGCTCCAAATTCAGTATGCTTACAAAACCATCCTCGCGCATGGAAAAAGCATAGCCGCTGACGATGAATTTAGCGTTTTCCGCTATGTTCTGCAGTTCCTGATCAGACATATTCTATTCTCACTCCCTTTATTCCGGAGAGAAAGGCATCCTTGTTCATGTAAAGACCGTCCAGAACCGGAGAAAGGTCAATATATTCTTCGATTTCCTGCTCTCTTTGCCTATACTTTGCCATTACTTCAATATAACCATTATCCCACATAAGCACCTTGGTGTATCGGTCGAGTCCGTCACAGGTGCGGAAAGTTAGTTTTTTTCCCTGAAAGGAAAATGTCGTATATTTATCGAAGCTGCTGAGAACAGCAACCGAATCCTGACCCATGATCGCCTACCTCCTTTTTTGCTGGATTTACTGTATTTGTACAATGCAATACTAATGCAAACCGCAGGAAATGTCAACTCATACTGTAAGCAAAAGCCCTGCCGGTTTTCCGGCAGGGCGGTATTGTTTGGTAAGTTCAGCTGAGGTGGAATCAGTCTTTCGCAGCCAGTCTCTTGTAGGACTCGAGACGGACCTTGGCGTCTTCTTCCTGCTGGACGAAGAGCTTCGCGGCGGCTTCGGGGAACTGCTGCGCCAGAGAGGTGTAGCGGACTTCACCCTTCAGGAATTCCTGATAATCGCCGGTCGGATCCTTGCTGTCCACAGTCATCGGATGCTCGAGTTCGGGGTTGTAGCGATACAGCTGCCAGTAGCCGCAGTCGACCGCCTTCTTGATTTCGGCCTGGGCCTTGCCCATGCCGCCCTTGGCGCGGAGGCCGTGGTTGATGCAGGGCGCGTAGGCGATAATCAGGGACGGGCCATGATAGGCTTCCGCCTCGAGCATGGCCTTGATGACCTGCTGCGGGTTGCTCATGGCGACCTGGGCGACGTACACATAGCCGTAGCTCATGGCCATCATGCCGAGGTCCTTCTTCTTGGTGCGCTTGCCGGCGGCGGCGAACTTCGCCACGGAGCCGGTGGGCGTCGCCTTGGAGGACTGGCCGCCGGTGTTGGAGTATACTTCGGTGTCGAGGACCAGGATGTTGACGTCCTCGTTCTGGGCGAGCACGTGGTCCACGCCGCCGTAACCGATGTCATAGGCCCAGCCGTCGCCGCCGAAGATCCAGATGGACTTCTTGGTCAGCAGGTCC
>JBGUIY010000302.1:0-3398 GCA_045113475.1 Christensenellales bacterium
GGGGCGTGTGCTACAACAAGTTCACCGGTTCCCGCGGCAAGTCCGGCTCCAACGACGCCAACGCCGAGTTTCTGGGCCGCGTGCGCGCCTGCATGGACGATGCGGAAGTGAACTGGCAGACTGCGGAACTCGGCCGCGTCGATCTGGGCGGCGGCGGCACCATCGCCTATATCTGCGCCCTTTACGGCATGGAGGTCATCGACTCCGGCGTCGCCGTGCTCAACATGCACGCACCCCAGGAAATCATCAGCAAGGCCGACCTGTATGAAGCCGTTCGCGCTTACACAGCCTTCCTGACGAAGATGGGGCCGCGCTGCGACGAGATGTAAGCGCTTTTCTAATTTATTAATGAAGCTGACTGCGGCCGCTTCCGGATACCGTTCGGGTCCGAGAACACAGGCGGCCGCGGCAGGCATAATCCGCCGTCCGGCGCATGGGGCGGCGGTGTCCCCCCGCAGTATGCGAATTTCGTCAGATATCATGGATATGAGTTTGAACGGAGGAAAATGAAATGAAAAAGATGAACAGCCGCAACCGTACTTTCCAGCTGGCGCTGCTGGCGATGCTGATCGCCGTCCTCATCGTGCTGGGTTATGTGAACATCCCCATGCCGGCGGGGCTTTCGATCACCTTCAATATGATCCCGGTTGCCATCGCCGCCATCGCCCTCGGTCTGCCGGGCGGCGCCATCGTCGGCGGCGCTTTCGGCCTGATCAGCTTCCTGCAGTGCTTCAATCTGTTCGGCTATAGCGCGATGGGCGCTGAGCTGGTGGTGATCAGTCCCTTCCTGGCGTTCCTGCAGCGCTTCGTTTCCCGCCTGCTGGTAGGCGTGCTGACGGCCATTATCTACCGCAGCCTGGACCATGTCAACACGCCTGTGCGCTGCGGTATCACGGGTTTCTCCGCCGCCTTCCTGAACACGCTGTTCTTCATGTCCCTGCTGGTGCTGCTGTTCGGGCATACCGAGTACATGCAGAATGCGATGAATGGTAAGAGCGTGATTGCGTTTATCGTCGCTTCGGTCGGCATCAACGCGGTCGTGGAAATGCTGGTGGCGGCGATGGTGACCAGTGCTGTGGGAACGGCCCTGGTCAAGTCAAAGCTGGTCTGAGTTATATAATAGGAGATTGAGTCATGATCCTGACGATGGATATCGGGAATACCAATATCAAGATCGGCCTGTTCGACGGGACGAAGCTGGCGCAGTACTGGCGCCTGGCCTCCAAGCGCACCTACACTTCGGATGAACTGGGCGTTCTGGTGACGAGCCTGTTCCATAACCGCGGCGTGGACATGCAGCAGGTGCAGGGCATCATGCTCAGCAGCGTTGTGCCGACCATCAACTATACGGTCGAGCACATGTGCCGCGATTACTTCGATGTGGAGCCGGCGTTTGTCGCCCCTGGCATCAAGACCGGGATCGACATTAAGTATGAGAATCCCCGTGAGCTGGGCAGCGACCGTATCTGCAACGCAGTCGCGACGTATGCCGGATATGGCGGGAACAGCATCTTCATCGATTTCGGCACGGCGACCACCTTCGGCGTGCTGGACGCGGGCGGTGCGTTCCTGGGCGGCTGCATCTGTCCCGGCCTGCGCCTGGCCAGCGACGCGCTGGTGAGCGGCACGGCCAAGCTGCCGCATTTCGAGCTGGTGCATCCGGAGCGCGTGATCGGCAAGAATACCATCGCCAACATGCAGTCGGGCATCTTCTACGGTTACGTGGGCCAGGTGAATTACCTGATCAAGCGCATCCGCGCGGAAATGGGCTGCCCGGACGCGAAGGTCATTGCCACCGGCGGCTTCGCCAAGCTGATCGCGGACGAATCGAAAATGATCACCTGCTTCGACGGCCTGCTGACGCTGAAGGGCCTGCTCGCCATCTACAACAAGAACTTCGGAGGAGACGAGGAATGAAGACCGTCTATATCGGCCTGCTGGGCTGCGGCAATATCGGCAGCGGGGTGACCAAACTGCTGGGGGAGATGCGCGCCGAGATCCGGGAGAACTACCATTTTGATCCGGTGGTCAAGGCCATTCTGGTGCGTGACCTGGGCAAACAGCGCCCCGAATATGTGGACACCTCCCTGCTGACGTCCGACAAAGACCTGGTGCTGAAAGATCCGGAGATCCGTTATGTGGTCGAGTGCCTGGGCGGCGAGCATCCCTCGGCGGACTGGATGTGCGAGGCGCTGCGCGCGGGCAAGAACGTGGTCACGGCCAATAAAATGGCCCTCGCCCTCCACTGGCGGGAACTGCACGACGCGTCGGAGGCTGGGCATGCTTCGCTGTATTACGAGGCGGCGGTGGGCGGTGCGATGCCGATCATCAAGATCCTCCACGATTCCCTGCAGGCCAACCGGATCGACCGGATCACGGCCATCATCAACGGTACCACCAACTACCTGCTGACCCGGATGACGGACGAGGGCCTGGATTATCAGGATGTGCTCAAGGACGCCCAGGCGTTGGGCCTGGCGGAGCCCGACCCCACGGCGGACGTGGAGGGCGAGGACGCGATGTACAAGCTCTCCATCCTGGGCTCGCTGGCCTTCCACTGCCACCTGCCGGTCAGCCTGATCGAGCGCGAGGGCATGACGCGCATCGCGCAGGACGATATCCGCAATGCTGAGGAACTGGGCTACCGCATCAAGCTGCTGGCCCACGCGACCCACACTGCGGACGGGATGGACGCGTACGTGTCGCCCATGCTGGTGCCGGAAAACCACCCGCTGGCCAGCGTCAAAGGCGCGTTCAACGCGGTGTTCCTTCACGGCCACGCCTGCGGGGACATGATGATCTACGGGCGCGGCGCAGGCAGCGCGCCGACCGCCGGCGCCATGGTGAGCGACCTGATCAACGCGATCACGCAGAACGCCGAGGACAGAGTAAACCAGGCCCCCGCCCGGGAAAGCGAAGCGCCTGTTCCGATGCTCAGCGACCGCGTCAGCGCCTTCTATATCCGGCTTTCCGCCCAGGATACCACCGGCGTGCTGGCCCAGGTGGCCGCGGCGCTGTCGGAGCATCAGATCGGCGTGAAGGCGCTGCTGCAGCCGGTGGAGCGCGCTACGGAAGGCGCGCAGATCACCATCCTGACCCATCCGGCGAGCGAAAAGAACGTCCGGGCGGCCATCGCAGCCTTCGATAAGCGGCTGGTCAGAGTCATGAACGTGCTGCGCGTGGAAGCAGGTGTATTATGAAGCCCTTCCGCCAGCTGTCCATCGGCAGCGTCCTCTTTCTCGTGGTAACGGCGCTGGTCATCCTCGGACTGGTCATCCTGCTGCCGAGGATGCTGGCATAAAGCGTACAGTCAGAATATAAAACAGCCATCCGGCGGCGATACCGGATGGCTTCTTTGTTATACTGTTCAAGCCTTATACTCTTCACAGATAAGACGG
>JBGUIY010000303.1:0-7973 GCA_045113475.1 Christensenellales bacterium
CGTCCTTTTTATTGCGGTGTAATACACCACCGGATTCGCACCTTTTTCCCCGGTGTTTTCTCCCTTCCACCAGTATTCGTTCTTTGCGATGAAATGGGTCACGACTTTGATTCCGGCCTCTTCATGTTGATGCTTTCGGTAATGATTCCAGGTAAATGTTTTCCCGGCAGCTCTTTCAAGTTCTTCAGGCATCAGTTTTATCATAGCAGCATACATTCTATTTCTTCTTCTTTGTGTTCGATTCATCTTCTTTTTCACAGCGTCGGCATGCTTATTTGCAGGGAAAGGTGAGGATGGCCCCCACATATCGGCATTGGTATTGACGAAGCTTCCGCATCCCGGTGTCGGGCAGTGCCCGGCAACGGACACAAACAGCGGGGAAAAACACAGAAAAATCTTTCTAAACAGTAAAATGAGCCAAAAAGTTATTGCCATCCCCGTGTTGTGACGAGTATAATAATATGGTTGTCTATTGAAGGCCCCGGGCCGGAACCAAGGTCCAATGATCGGGAAGCAGCGTTTTCCCCTGCTTCACCGGTGTTCAGGGACAGCCTTTGACAGGCACAAGTATGAATCAAGAAGGAATGAATCGCATGACCGCAGAAGAAAACGAAAAGAAAACCGGGGAGGAAGATCCCAGACCCCTCACCGACGAGGAATTTGAAGCGCTGAAGAAGAAGGAAAAACGTACGAACGGGATTATCGACGCGATCATTGATTTCTTCACAGGTTTTTTCCATTGACGCGTTGACGCCGCTTTACGCGCGGCCGCCCATTCATGAAGGAGGCATCCATGAAAAACCATCTCTTTTCCTCACCGGTATCCGGACACCATAAAGGGACCGCCTCATCCGGGTCCTTCCTTTGCAAAAGGCTTTTGTCCGTCCTGCTGGCTTTATCCGCACTGCTCTGCGCGACCGGCGCCGCTTTTGCGGAAAGCACCGGGGAGCTGACCGACGGCGAACGGAATGCCCTGGATTACCTGACGCTTCAGCTGGACGAAGCCGCAGCGAGGCTGGTAGCCGTCAACGGCGAAATGGGCGATTATTATTCCGAACTGCCCCCACTGTCCGCCGCGGATGCGGACAGTTTTCCGGCCAAATTCGACCTGCGGGACCGGGGCGTGGTGACCGGGGTAAAGCAGCAGGCCCCCTGGGGAACCTGCTGGACCTTCGGGACGATCGCAGCCTGCGAGACCAGCCTGCTGAGCATGATGGGGCTGACCACCGAAAGCTACAAGGAAAAGTACGGCGTGGAGATGAATCTTTCCGAGCTCCACCTGGCGTGGTTCACGGCCGTGCCGCTGCCGGAAGTGTCCGCATATCCCGAAGGCGAATACCCCTACGATCCTTCCCAGGCCGGGGAAGGCGCCCGCAGGCCGGAGGGCAAAGAGCCCCTCAGGATGGGCGGCACCTACCTGCTGTCCGCATCCAGTCTGGCGGCGGGGATCGGCGTCGCTGCTGAAAGCATCGCGCCTTATGAGAGCAGCAAAGGGACGATAGACCCTTATGATGACTGGAGCGTGCCGGAGCAATACCGCTTCACCCAGAGCTTTGAACTGACAAATACCAACGTACTGTCCTCTCCCGGCTGGGCCGACGCCGACGGCAATTATGTTTACCGTCCGGAAGGAACCGCAGCCATCAAGCGGGAGCTGCTCAACGGCCGCGGCGTGGCCGCCGCCTACTGGGCGGACGGCGCAAAGCCGGAACCGCCGAAGGAAGAACTTCGGGCCCAGTATGAAGCGAATCTGATCGGGGAAAACCTTTCCGACGAGGACAAGCAGGCTATCGTCGGTATACAGATGAAGGAAGTGGATCCGCTGGCCCTGCCGGACGATCAGCTGCTGAGGATCATCAGGTACCGCTGCGAGATCTTTACCGTTGAGGACGGATTCTACGATCTGCCCAACCTGACGCACGAGGATCTGGCGCTCCTGGCCAAAACCGAACAGATCGGCTGGACGCTGGAAGATATCCGCCTCGACGAAGCTTCCCCAAAGGACAAATACAGAATGATGTTTTTCATCGGAGAGGATCCGATGATCTGGGCCCAGTACAGCGGCATCAAAGGTCAGCCCAATCACGCCACGTACATTGTGGGCTGGGACGACACCTTCCCCGCCTCCGCTTTTCCGGAGGGCCATCAGCCCCCGGCGGACGGCGTGTGGATCTGCCGGAACAGCTATGGCGAAACCTGGGGAATGGAGGGTTACTTCTACCTTTCCTATTACGACCGGACCCTCAGCATGCCCCAGACCTTCGAGTTTGCGCCATACGTTGAAAATCAGCCGCTTTCCTGGCATTACGACGTGCTGCAATACGATTACATGCCCGCTGAAATGATCAGCTCCACACTGTTCGACGAGCCTGTCTATGCGGCGAACGTGTTCACCGTCGGCGGGGACGAGGTGCTCCGGCACGTTTCCACCATGACCGGCGACCTGAACACCCAGGTCACCGTCTCCGTCTGGCTGCTGAAGGAAGGATCAACCTCCCCCACGGACGGGAAGCTGCTGTCCACCGTGACGCAAACGTTCCCTTATGCCGGATATCACCGGATCACCCTGCCGGAAAGCCTGCTCCTACCTGCGGGTTCCGTTATCGGGATCACCGTGCTGCAGCAGGTGCCCGCGGGCGACACGGTGAAATACGCTCTGGTGAACACCTCCAGCCAGGGTGAAAACGCGCCCCGGGTCAAGGCCCAGAAAGAGCGGGTGGACGATGTGACGCCGGATTATACGCGATGGTTCGTCGGCGTGGTCAACCCCGGCGAGAGCTATGTCAGCTTTGAGGAAGGCCGCTGGCTGGACTGGCGCAAGGCCGTGGACCGGTTCGCTGCCCAGGGCAGCTGCGCCAGCCTCGCTTATGACAACCTGCCCATCAAGGGCTATCTCTACCCCGCGGATGAGATCCTCGCCGCCCACGACCTGGACGTCTGGGTTCCTTCCTCCGGCGGCACCGCCGCCATCTGCCCCAACTGCGGCTTTGTGCTGGAGCGGGTGGAATGATCACCGTGTTTCGTCCCGGCGCACCCGACTGCCGGACGCAATAAAAGCATTTTGAAGAAAGGACATATTAAAATGACAGAATTTGGAGTATCTGTTGGAGTTGAAGGCGGAATGCCGCCCCTTATGATCGCGCTCATCGCGGTCTTCGCTGTAATCCTGCTCGGCGTGATCGGCAGGGCGCTCTTCATCTGGGTCAGGAACAACAATTCCCCCAGGGAGACCGTTGAAGCCAAGGTTGTGACCAAAAGAATGAAGGTCCAGGGCTTCGGCCGGACGATGGCGGGCAGAAATTCCGTCACCGGAATGGGCTCATCGACTTACACCCATTACTTCGTCACGTTTGAGCTGGAAAAGGGCAAACGGCTGGAGCTGGGCGTGAAGGATGCGGAATACGGCATGCTCGCCGAAGGCGACCAGGGCGTACTGACCTACCAGGGCACCAGATTTCTCGGATTTGAACAGAAACAGTAACTGTGCAATCGTTGGCTGAACAGCTGCCGCCTGGAGGCGCGTCCCCCAACGATTCCCGGCAGATTTGCCTGTCGGGCGGCAAATCTGCACGGCAGCAAGCTGATCCTCACCACAGGCACCACCGTCCTCATTCCGGAAAAGAAATGACCCGTGTCCCGCGATCAGAGAACGGCCGCCAATGGTGGCTGTCCTTTCGATATCAACCATGAAAGTGAGATCGGAACATGAAAAGGATCATCAGCCTGCTGACAGCCCTCTGTCTGCTGGCAGGGGTTTCACTGGCTTCCGCGGAAAGCCTGCACTTTGAAGGGAAACCGTGGATCAATTCGAACCTCTACGGCATCTGGCCCTCCGAGCGGCCCGCCGTGGAAGAGACCTTCGAGCTGTACGCCAACTATGACCTGTACCAGGAGGCGCTCGCTCAGGGGAAACGGGTGTTCTACATGCCGCTCTCCGAAGCGCAGAAACTGGCCAATCAGCAGGTGGCGTCCCTCTACACGGATCCTGAAAAGACCGGCCCGGAAGCGGAGTGCCTGCGGATCCTGTACGGGCTGTATACGACCGCGGAACAGGGGCCGGAAGCGTTTGCGCCCCTGCTGCCCTGCGCGGAACGGCTGCGGGCGGCGAAGTCGGTAGAGGAACTGGCCGCGGTGATCCGTGAGGACGGCTGGCTGTACGGGAAGGCATTCTTCGAGGCTTACATCAAAACAACGGACCGTATGCGGGGAAAAGTCTATGTGTCGTTTTCCACGACGGAGCCCATCGAAGACCTGCCCCTGGATGAGGAAACATTTGAGAGTCCCGGGAAGGATGTCGACAGTGCGAAAGAAAAGCTGCTGTGCCTGGGCTGGAGCGGGGAGGAGATCCCTCGGCTGATCGAAAAGGTAGTCTCATTCTATGATTACAACAGGTCATGGGAGTACGGTAGTTACACGGAACTGGAAAGAGAACTGATGAGCGATTCGTCACGTCTGGTATCCCTGAACGAAGTCCGTGAAGTCTGCCCGCTGATCTATGAACTTCTCAAAGCCCAGGGCCTGGCCCGGGAAGGCGCCGAAGCGGAACCTGCATACAGCTTCTCCGTCTCGGACCTGCAGAAGGTCAATGCGCTCTGGCAGGAAGCTGATCTGGACGCCATCAAAGGCATCCTGGCGCTGTCCATGTACAACGCGGCTGAAAGCGTCCTGCCGAAGGACGCAGCGGAAGATCCCGTATCCACGCTGGAATGGCTGGTTCCGCAGGCGCTCAGGGATCAGGGCTTTGTGCGCAACTTCGTAGCGCAGGACCGGATCGAGCTGTACAAACAGCTGACGGAAGAATACAGGGAAGCCCTGCGGACGAGGATCGAAAAGAATGACTGGGTCAGCGGGGAAACCAAGCAGGCGATCTACAGGAAGCTCGATCAGCTGGTTGCCTCGGATATCTTCTATCCCGACGGTGAGTTCGACTGCACGCCCCTGCTGGTAAAACTGCGCTCCTCCAGCAATGTCATCGAAGCATACGGATGGTGCGCCTGGTTCCAGCACCGGTGCGAGGCCCACTACGCCGGGACGGACTATGTCCCCGCCAACCGCTTTGGCACAAAGTTTGGAACACCATTGGCGGAAGGCGGTTATCAACCTCCGGAAAACGTCTTCTACCTCGGCGGCGCCTCGCTATGTGACATTATGCTGGACATGACGTCCCGGGAAACGATCCTCGGCACCTTCGGCGCGCACCTGTCGCACGAACTCAGCCATGCCTTTGACACGACCGGTTCGCAGTACAACGCAGACTTTACAGGTTCCCTGTTTGCCACGGAACGGGATCGCGAAATCTTTGAACAAAAGACGGAAGCCATCAAAAAGCAGATCAGCGCCATTGAGGTGCTGGACGGCGTTTACAGCAACGGGGAGGCGCAGATCGGCGAGGTTCTCGCGGACCTGACGGGCATGAGCCTGACGCTGGACATGGCCAGGGAAACGGAAAACTTTGACTATGACGCGTATTTCCGGGCGTTCGCCTATTTCTTCAGCGCCTATCAGCTCCGGGAACAAGTCAGCCCGGAAGGCGCGCGCAATATCCACCCCTACTGCTATCTCCGCATCAACTTCACGGTGCAGCATTTTGACGAGTTTTACCGGACCTATCCGTCCGTGACGGAAGGAACACCGATGTACCTGGCACCGGAAGAGAGGATACTGGTCTGGTGACCGGGCAAAACCCGGGCATGCCTGCCCCGGCATGTTTTCCCGCCCGGGCATCCTGACAGGACACCCGATATTGATATTATGGATAAAAACCCAAGAAAGGAAGGTATGATCATGAAAAAGATCATCAGCGCACTCATGGCCCTGTGCCTCCTGACGGCCTGCTGCTCTGTATGGGCGGAGGAGGCGGCTTCGCTGGGGAAGCCTTACATCAACCCCAACCTGTGCACAGCTTTCCCCGCCGATGAGCGGCCCGGCCCTGAGGAGAACTACTACCTCTACGCCAACTACGACAACTTTATAGAGGCAGCCGCTGATGAACGCGGGCTCATTGTCTCCCAGGCGACCAAGACGATTGGGCTGCTGACGGAAGCGATCAGCGAGATCAGCCGGAATACGGAATACACCGATGCGGAATCGCAGATCCTCCATATCCTTTACGGCCTGATCACGGACACCCAGAAGAGGGAACAGGACGGCCCTGCCCCCCTGATGTCCCGCGTCGACCGGATCCGGGCTGTCAAAACTACAGAGGAACTGACCGCGCTGCTTCAGGAAGACGGTTTCCTGATCGGCAGCATGCCGTTTCTGGGCTGCCACTTCCAGCCCGCATACCGGGACAAAGGGGAATTCATCCTGAGCATCAGCAAATTCCCAATACTGAACAAGCTGGAGCTGCCGGATGACCCGACACTGGAAGAGATGCTGGCGGCACCAAAGCCGGACCTGGAAGAAGGCCGCCGGATCCTGATGAGAATGCAGTATACCGAGGAGGAAGCCGATCGCCTGGCAGGAGAAATCGGCCGGTATGACGATGATTTCACAGGAGAGGTGCCGGGCTGGCTGGCTGCGGACGATCCCTCGTATTATCCGGTGGTATCGCTGGAAGAGATCCGGGAAAACTGCCCGACGCTGTACGCGCTGGTAACCGCTGTGGGACTGGTCAAGGAAGGCGCCGAAACGCAGCCGGTCTATGAGATCTGCACCGATGACTTCGGTACGTTCCTGAAATGGTACACGGACGAAAACCTGGAGACCCTGAAGGCGATGGCTGCGCTGAGCCTGTACAAGAATTCTTTGCTTGTTCTGGATCAGGAAACGTCCAAGGACTCCGCGTACTACGGCCGAAAAAAAACCGTAGTGGAAATGGCGTATGACACGCTCAAACAGATCGCCGAGATCCCGCTGAACCAGGCCTATGTGACCCACTACTGCCCGGAAGAAACCTGGAAGACCGCGACAAACATGTTTGCGGAAACAAGGGAGGCCATGCGGGCCAGGATCACCGCGAACACATGGATGAGCGGGGAAACAAAGCAGAGAGCCCTTGAGAAGCTGGACAACCTGACTATGGCACTGATCGTGCCGCCGGGCGGTAATTTCGACTGCGGAAAGCTACTTTCCGATCTTCAGGGCTGCGACACTCTCATGGACGCCGCGGCAAAGTCTGAGAGGTTCTGCAATCAGTGCATGATGCGCTTTGCGGGAGAGAAGATCGTCAGGGAAAACCCGTATACTTTGAACAACGCTCTTCTCGGCGTGCTCGCCGTAGGCGGGCAATACCTGCCTGCAATGAACATGTTCTGTATCGGCGCGCCCGCGCTGAGCGAAGGTATGTGCGATTACACTTCCCGGGAAACGCTGCTCGCTACTCTGGGTTGGCACATCGGGCACGAGCTCTGCCACGGTTACGACTTCCTTGGCGCGCAGTATAACGCCGACCGCACCGGTCCCCTTTTCACAGAGGAGGAAAACGCCATATTCACTGAGAAGGCGATGGCTGTCGGCGACCAGCTGAGCCGGATCGACATCGGCCAGGGCGTCATGCTGCCGGGCCGGCAGCTCGTCACCGAAGCTATGGCGGATATGACTGGGATAACGCTGATGCTGGACCTGGCAAAACAGAAAGAGAACTTTGACTATGACGCGTTCTTCCGCGCCTACGCTGCTTTCAACTTTGATTACACCCTGGGTGAGATCCTCAACCGTCCCGACGCGACCGGCGCTGTGAACCCCCATCCGCCGTATCATGTCCGGGTCAACTTTACTCTGGCGCACTTTGACGAATTCTACCAGACCTATCCTTCAGTGGTTGAAGGTACACCGGTATACATTGCTCCCGATGACCGGGGGCTGGTCTACTGATACTGAAGAGACAGCGATAAAGACATGAAACGGAGGAAACATAACATGAAAAAATGGACCCTGACCCTGATCGTACTGGCCATGGCGCTGACCCTGGCCGTTGCCGCGCTGGCGGAGGAAAGCCCGGACGGGCTGCATGCCAGCATCCAGCATACAGC
>JBGUIY010000304.1:0-7099 GCA_045113475.1 Christensenellales bacterium
GAAGCAGTACGGAAACGCCCGGGTATGTATATCGGCTCCACGGACGCCCGCGGCCTGCACCATCTGGTGTATGAGATCGTGGACAACGCGATCGACGAGGCCCTGGCGGGCTTCTGCGACAATATCCTGGTGGTGATCCACTCGGACTGCTCCGTTTCCGTCAGGGACAACGGCCGCGGCTTCCCGGTGGACGATCATCCCAAGCTCCACCGTCCGGCGGTGGAGGTCTGCCTGACCGTGCTGCACGCAGGCGGCAAATTCGGCGGCTCCGGCTACAAGGTGTCCGGCGGCCTTCACGGCGTCGGTGCTTCCGTGGTCAACGCCCTGTCCAGCCATCTGCGCGTAGAGGTGCACACCGGCGGCAAGGTGTACGAGCAGGAGTACAAGCGCGGCAAGATCGAGTACGATCTGCGCGTCATCGGCGATGCCGGGGACACGGGGACTTATGTCCATTTCTGGCCGGACATCCGCTCGGAACAGAATCCCGACGGCGTGTTCGATCCGGGCATCACCTTCGAGTACGATACCCTCAAGACCCGGCTCAGGGAAATGGCCTTCCTGAACAAGGGCGTGCGCATCACCCTGAAGGATGAGCGCGAAGGCCAGGAGCGCGAGCACGTGTTCCATTACGAGGGCGGCCTCAAGGAGTTCGTCAAGTATCTGAACAAGAACAAGGAAGTCCTGTTCCCGGAGCCCATTTACGTGGAGGGCGTCAAGAACATGGTGATGGTCGAGGTCGCCATGCAGTACAACGACTCCTACACGGACAATATCTATTCCTTTGCCAATAACATCCACACGCCCGAGGGCGGCACGCACCTGACGGGCTTTGTGCAGGCCCTGACCCGTGCGGTGAACGATTACGGGCGGCGCTACAAGATCCTGAAGGACGCCGACGCGAACCTGAAAGCCGACGACGTGAAGGAATCCCTGGCCGCTATCGTCTCCGTCAAGCTGCCGGAGCCGCAGTTCGAGGGCCAGACCAAGTCCAAGCTGGGCAATTCCGAAGTGCGTGGCATCGTGGACGGCCTGGTTTCCGAGCACCTGACCACCTTCATGGAGGAGAATCCCGCCGTATCCAAGATCATCCTGGAGCGCTGCCTGGGCGCCGCGAGGGCCAGGGAAGCAGCCCGCAAGGCCCGTGAGCTGACCCGCCGCAAGAGCGCGCTGGAGAGCGGCTCCATGCCCGGCAAGCTGGCGGACTGCACGGAGCGCGATCCCGCCAAGTGCGAGATCTTCATGGTGGAGGGCGACTCCGCAGGCGGCAGCGCCAAGTCCGGCCGCGACCGCCATTTCCAGGCCATCCTGCCCCTGCGCGGCAAGATCCTGAACGTGGAAAAGACCCGCATGGACAAGATCCTGATCAATCAGGAGATCAAGAACATGATCACCGCCTTCGGCTGCGGCATCGGCGACGACTTCAATCTGGACAAGCTGCGCTACCACCGCATCGTCTGCATGACCGACGCCGACGTGGACGGCAGCCACATCCGCATCCTGATGCTGACCTTCTTCTACCGCTACATGCCGGAACTCATCAAGCAGGGCTATGTGTACAGTGCCATGCCGCCCCTGTACAAGATCACCAAGGGCAAGCAGGAATGGTACGTCTATTCCGACGAGGAGAAGGAAGCCAAACTCAACGAGATCGGCCGCGACTCCAAGCCCGAGGTCCAGCGTTACAAAGGTCTGGGCGAAATGAGCAGCGAGCAGCTGTGGCAGACCACCATGAACCCCGAGACCCGCACTATGAAGCAGTTCACCCTGTCCGACGCCATGGCCGCGGACGAGATCTTTACCCTGCTGATGGGCGACAAGGTGGAGCCGCGCCGCGAGTTCATTGAGCAGAACGCGACGCTGGTCAAGGACCTGGACCTGTAATGGAGTGAGGAGTCAGGAGTGAGGAGTTCAGGAAGAACACAGTTCACCGGCCTTCATCGCCCGCTGGGCGCGGCCGCTTCCGTCCTCTCGCCTGCGGATCGGAGTTTCACATTTTAGAATGGGGGATGCTTATGAAGCAATTGGTCAGGCTGTTTGCAGTCAGCTTTTTCATTTTTCTTTTGATGCCGATGGCTGCAAGCGCAGATTTAGGCGAAGATGTACGTAGACTGATGCTGGAAAAAGGGAAAAGCATGACTGCCGAGATGGTGGAATGCGCCAATTTGGATGCTTATGTCAAATCCTTCCTCGACGGGAGCGGTTATGAGGAAGGCGCTGAGAGAATCGTCAGTGACATCAAAAAAGCGGATTGGAGTGAATGTCACGGCGGGACGGTGTATGTGATTCGCGACGAAGCAGTAATAAGCATGTTAAAAACCGTCGGGACTTTGAATCAGGAAATCTCACCGCGAATGCGTGCTAAAGCGATAAGCACATTGGCGGAAGGCTTTCATGGCACGATTGCGATGGAAACCGGCGCTGAGTTTATGACTGCAGCCACCATGTTAAGTGTTGAAGACGCTTTTGTCTCAGACTGCGTTTTTCCGGCAAATTCTTTCGTGTATTTGCGGTACTCCGAATTTGATGTGTTATGTCGGTTTCAACAGTTTGACGGCGGCGTCATTACAGCCAAGCTTTTTCCCGTTCCTGCGGGCAGTGAGGAAATTCTGAAGCAGCATCTGAAGATAAAAGGCTTTCCCGGATTCATGATGAATCTCTCTGATGAATACCCTCTGGAGGGATGAGATGCGAAACATAACAAAAACTATCCTCTTTCTGCTCTGTATTGCTTTTGCCATGCCTGTTTCCGCGGAACTGAGCGATGGAAGCCGGGCGGTCATGCTGGAGCGGACGCAGGCATTGACGGCCGTGATGGCGGAAGCCGCAGGCAGCGAGGCTTATATCAAGCTCTACATGGGCGACAACAGTGAAGTGCGCGACGTCATCCGGAAGATCGCCTCTGCGGATTGGACCAATTGCAGCGGCGGCACGGTATATGTGCTGAAGGAGAAGGCGCTGGAAGCTTTTGTTTCGGCCTCCGGGGTGTCCCTGGATCAGTTTTCGGCATCCCTTCGGCAGAAGGTCATGCAGTCGGTCGCCGGCTCCATTCCGACGGCGGCAGCGGCCGGGACTGCCGGTATATTTTTCGTGGCGGCGATGTCTGCGCTGCGGAGCGGCGCGGTGTTCCTGGCGGATGAAGCGTTCCCCGAGTACGCCGTCGTATTTCTTAAATACAATGCGGACTACGGTGTTTTGTGCTCGTTCGTGAAGGGCGAGGACAACACGGTGTCCGCCAGCCTGGTGCCTGCTGACGCGGACTGCGAGAGCCGGCTGAAGCAGGTGATGAGCCTCAGCGGCTTCTTCGCTGATCCCGCCAGCCTGTACGAAGAATACGAGCTGTCGTTCCCCCAAAAGTAAAGTCTTCTGAAAGAGGAGAGGGTGCAGGGAGAGGAGGAAACTCTTCTCCAGAAGAGTTTCCTCCTCTCCCTGCATAACCTTAACGAAAGGAAAACCAACATGCCCAGTGAAATCAATGACCGTTTGCTGCCTGCCGATCTTGAAACGGAGATGAAGACCTCCTTCATCGCGTACGCGATGGCGGTCATCATCAACCGCGCGCTGCCGGATGTGCGCGACGGCCTGAAGCCGGTGCACCGGCGCATCCTGTTCGAGATGAACGAGCTCGGCATGACGCCGGACAAGCCTTTCCGCAAGTCCGCGCGCCTGGTGGGCGACGTGCTCGGTAAGTTCCACCCCCACGGCGATGCGTCCGTGTACGATGCCATGGTGCGCCTGGCCCAGGACTTCTCCATCCGCTATCCGCTGGTGGAGGGCCAGGGCAACTTCGGCTCCGTGGACGGCGACGGCGCGGCAGCCATGCGTTATACGGAAGCCCGCATGAGCAAGATCTGCACCTACATGATGCAGGATATCGACAAGGACACCGTCGACTTCATGCCCAACTTCGACGAGACGCTGATGCAGCCTACCGTGCTGCCCGCGCGCTTCCCGAACCTGCTGGTCAACGGCTCCCAGGGCATCGCGGTCGGCATGGCCACGAACATCCCGCCCCATAACCTGCGGGAGGTCATCAACGGCGCGATCTGCCTGATCGACAATCCGGACGCGACGCTGGACGACCTGATGGAGCACATCAAGGGCCCGGACTTCCCCACCGGCGGCGTGATCCTGGGCCTCTCCGGCGTGCGCGAAGCGTACTACACGGGCAAGGGCCATATCACTGTCCGCGCCAAGAGCGAGATCGAGGACATGGGCCACGACCGCGCGCGCATCGTGATCACGGAGATCCCGTACATGGTCAACAAGGCACGCCTGGTCGAGAAGATCGGCGAGCTGGTGCGCGACAAGCAGGTGGAGGGCATCAGCGACCTGCGCGACGAGTCTGACCGCAACGGCATGCGCATCGTTATCGAGCTCAAGAAGGACGTGCAGCCCGCCGTCGTGATGAACTACCTGTATAAGCATACGCAGCTGCAGGACACCTTCGGCGTGAACATGCTGGCGCTGGTGGACGGCCACCCGCGCGTGCTGAGCCTGCGCGACGTGCTGTACTACTACATCCGCCACCAGGACGAGGTAGTCACCCGCCGCACCCAGTACAACCTGGAGAAAGACCGCGCCCGCGCCCATATCCTGGAAGGCCTGCTGAAGGCGCTGGACAATATCGACGAGGTCGTGCACATCATCCGCACCAGCAAAGACACCGGCACCGCCAAGGAAAACCTGATGGCGCGCTTCGATTTCTCGGATAAGCAGGCCCAGGCGATCCTGGACATGCGCCTGGCCCGCCTGACCAACCTGGAAAGCGACAAGCTCCAGGCCGAGTACGACGAGATCGAGGCAGACATCGCCTATCTTGAGGGCCTGCTGGCGGACAAGAGCAAGCTGATGGGCGTCATCAAGGACGAGCTGTCCGTGATCCGCGACAAGTTCGGCGATGACCGCCGCACGGAGCTTTCCCCGGTGGAAGGCGAGATCGACGTGGAAGATCTGATCGCCGTGGACGACATGGTGGTCACCCTGACCCACTTCGGCTATGTCAAGCGCATCTCCAAGTCCGTATATCGCGCCCAGAACCGCGGCGGCAAAGGCGTCAGCGGCATGACGACCCGGGACGAGGACTTCGCGGAGCAGATCTGCATCGTGAACACGCATCAGGACGTGATGTTCTTCACCAATCTGGGCCGCGTGTACATGCTGCGCTGCTACCAGATCCCCGAGGCCGGGCGCACGGCCCGCGGCACGGCCATCATCAACCTGCTGCAGCTCACCACCGGCGAAAAGGTCACCACCATGCTGCCGCTGCCCAGGGAGGGCGATAACTACAGCCTGATCATGGCCACCAAGGGCGGCTATATCAAGAAGACGGACCTGGACGAGTTCCGCAACCTGCGCAGGATGGGCCTGTACGCGGTGACGCTGATGGAGGGCGACGAACTGGTCGGCGTGCGGCTCTGCCGCGAGGGCGATACCCTGCTGATGGGCACCCGGGACGGCCGCGCCATCCGCTTCAGCACCGGTGACGTGCGCACGATGGGCCGTATGGCCCGGGGCGTGCGCTCCATGCGCCTGAACGCGGGCGACCAGGTGATCGACCTCTGCGTGATCGAAGAGGGCTGCCTGGTGCTGAACATTACCGAAAACGGCTACGGCAAGCGCACCGACCCCGAGCTCTACCGCGAGCAGAGCCGCGGCGGCATGGGCGTCAAGGCCATGGCCCTGACGGACAAGACCGGCCCGCTGACCGCGCAGCTGGTGGTGCACGAGAGCGAGGATATCCTGCTGATCACCGACGACGGCACCATCATCCGTATGCCGGTCAGCAGCATCCGCGTCTGCGGCCGCGTGGCCCAGGGCGTGCGCCTGATGCGCGTGGGCGACGAGCGGCGGATCATCTCCGTGTGCCGCGCCGAGCCGGAGGAAGCTGTGACTGAAACCGAACCGGAAGCGCCTGCCGGAAATGATGAAAACGGCAGTGACTCCACGGAATTATAAAAATATCATCCACTGGCGTCGATGATGCCGGTGGATTCTTTGTGAGCTTGGAACCATGAATATCAGATCACTTTTTCGTATTGCTGCATGTTTTCTTCTCCTGGCGCTGATTTGCTCCGACGCTGCCCTGGCTGCGCCGAAGGCTGTCACGGATTTTCAGATGGCGGAAACGGAAACGGGGTTTTCTTACAGTTTCCGGTGTGAACGCTTTCCCTATCTGCTGCTGGATTACCAGACGTCGAATGAATCCGGCACGCTGGTGCTGACGGGCAAAGAGGGGACATATGAAGGCAGCGTGGCCCTCGGCTACAGCCGGAATGCCCGGAAGCTGAAGGTACAGATCAAACTGCCGTCGGGCATGACACTGCATAAAGCAGAGCAGAAACTGGCCTTTACAGCCGCTCCCGCTGTACGCAAAGATGATGCCCAGGCTGCCGCAAAAGTGAAAGACCTGTCCCTGACGCCCGGAAATAAGCAGGTCAGCTTCCGTTTTACCGCTCCGGGGCATCATCAGGTGATGATTTCGGTGACATCCGTCACGCAGAGGATCAAATATGTACTGAACGAAACGGAGAACGGCGTGTTCAGCGACACAGTCTCCCTGCCCTGCGCGAACGCCAAGGATAATGTGACGGTATCGGTCAAAGCCCTGAAAGGGAAAAAGCTGGCGCAGGACAACGTTCGGCTGCCCTTCGTGCCCCCGGACGCCGGGGTCACGGCGGAGAAAGGTCCGCTGAAGGGCGTCAAGGTCTGCATCGATCCCGGGCACCAGGAGCTGGAAGTGCACGGGGGATTGGTTTACCAGTATCCCGGTTCCACAGATCTGGTCTCCGGAGGCAATTCGACCATGGCCCAGGGGGTCATGACCGCGAGGAAGGAATCGATCGCCGTCCTGGAGATTTCCTATCGTATCTGCCGAAGGATGCGTGCGCTTGGCGCGGAAGTGGTCATGACCCGCTGGGTGGAAGAGGTTTCGATCACCAATATGGAACGGGCTGAATACGCGAATGAGCAGGGTGCGGATTACTGCCTGCGTATCCATCTGAATTATTCCCCCAAGGGCACGAACAACGCGGTTTATGTGTACGGGCCGCGGCATTCACTTTATGCGAAAGCAGTGATGCCGTTTGAACAGTACAGGAAT
>JBGUIY010000305.1:0-8963 GCA_045113475.1 Christensenellales bacterium
CGGCCTGTTCGGCGAAAACGCCAGCCAGTCCCTGATCCACCTGATCGTCATCCTGGCGACCACCGTGGTCATCGTCGCCCTGGTTACCTTCGTGGATATGGCGGAACGCCGCATCAAGGTGCAGTACGCCAAGCGGGTCGTAGGCCGCAAGATGTACGGCGGCCAGAGCACCCACATCCCGATGAAGCTGCTGGCCGTGGGCGTTCTGCCCCTGATCTTCGCTTATTCGTTCATGGCTTTCCCCGGAACGATCATGGCGATGGTTCCCGCCCTGGCAAAGTCCGGCGCATATGCGTGGTGGCAGGCGAACATGAACCAGCAGTCCTGGCTCTACGCCCTCATCTGCGCGCTGCTGATCATCGGCTTCAGCTACTTCTACTCGGCGATCTCCTTCAATCCGGAGGATATCTCCAAGAACGTCCAGCAGCAGGGCGGTCACATCCCCGGCGTGCGTCCGGGCACCGCGACCACCATGTACCTGCAGCGCACCTCCAAGCGGCTCACGCTGTTTGCGGCGCTGTTCCTGGCCCTGCTGGCGACGCTGCCCACCTTCCTGTGGCGCACAGTGAACGTGACGGTGCCCTTCGGTGCATCTTCCATTCTGATCGCCGTGCAGGTCGCGTTGGAGACGCTGCGTCAGCTGGAAGGCCAGATGACCATGCGTCACTACAAAGGCTTCCTTTGATCGCTGAAACGGCCTGACCGGTGAAACGTCAGCGGAACCGACCTTTGACAAATCTCTGGGAGGGGGACTTTGTCCTCCTCCCATTCTCCACGAACAGGAGGAACGGATCATGAGCAACATTATTTTCCTGGGCCCTCCCGGCGCCGGTAAAGGCACTCAGGCGCAGCTTCTGGCCAAGGAACTGGGCATCCCGCAGATCTCCACCGGCGAGATCCTTCGCAAAGCGATGCGCGAAGGGACCAAGACCGGTCTCGAGGCAAAAAAGTACGTCGAAGCCGGCGCACTGGTGCCTGACGACGTGGTGATTGCCATCGTCCGCGAACGCCTGCAGGAAGCTGACTGCGCGAACGGTTACATGCTGGACGGGTTCCCGCGCACTGTATACCAGGCGGAGGAACTGGGCAAATTCGCGAAGATCGACGTAGCCGTCGAACTCGAACTGGCCGACGAGATCATCGTCAAGCGCCTGTCCGGCCGGCGCTGCTGCCCCAAGTGCGGCGCCACCTACCATATCTCCCTGCTGAAGAACGGCGAGGTATGCGAAAACGACGGCGAGAAGCTGATCCAGCGTCCCGACGACTCGGAAGAGACCATCCGCAACCGCCTGCGCGTATATCAGGAGCAGACGGCGCCTCTGATCAGCTATTACAAAGAACGCGGCCTCCTCAAGACCGTCAACTGTGAAGACTCCGTGGAGGAGAACTTCAAGAAGGTTCTTAAAGCGATCAACGGCTGAGAGGCAAGTAATGATCATCATTAAGAATCCTATCCAGATCGATCGCATGCGCTCCGCCGGGCATCTGCTGTACGACGTACTGCAGTATCTGGCCTCCCAGGTCAGTCCCGGCATCACCACGGAAGACATCAACCGGATGGCGGATGAGATGATCCGCAAAAACGGCGCGGTTCCTTCCGAGCTGGGCTATATGGGTTTTCCCAAGTCCATCTGCGCCTCGGTGGACGACGAGGTGATCCACGGGATCCCTTCTCCCGACATCCGTCTGGAAGAAGGCCAGATCATTTCCATGGATCTGACGCTGGTGAAGGACGGCTGGCAGGCTGACAGCTGCCTGACGGTCGGCGTGGGACAGATCAGCGAAGACAAGCAGACCCTAATCGAAGTCACAGAGCAATCCTTCTGGGCCGGCTACAGGCAGGCGCTGAATGGCAACCGTATCGGCGACATCAGCTCAGCGGTCCAGAAATACGCGGAGAGCCGCGGCTGCGGCGTCCTGCGAGAGTATACCGGTCATGGGATCGGACGCGACATGCACGAGGATCCGAGCGTGCCCAACACGGGCGTGCCAGGCCGCGGCCCGAGGCTGCGCCCCGGCATGACGCTGACGATCGAGCCGATGATCACCTGGGGCCATTACCAGTGCCATACGCTGGCCAACGGCTGGACGGTCGTGACCAACGACCATTCGCCTTCGGCCCATTATGAGCACACGATGGTGATCCGCAGGGACGGCTGCCCGGAGATCTTGACCCTGCCGGACGGCGGAGTTAGGAGGGAAAACGCGTGAAAGCGGAAATATTTCGCGGAAGCGTCGTTTTTTCAAAAAAAGGGCGTGACAAAGGCAGGGTATTTGTGGTATTATATAGTTTAGACGCTGATTATGTGATGATCTGCGACGGAGACCTCCGGAAACTGGATCATCCCAAGAAGAAAAAGCGTCTGCACCTGTCTTCCCTGCCAGTGACGCTTCCGGCGATTACGGCACTTGCCGACGAGGGCCAGCTCAAGGACAGCGATGTCCGCAAGGCGCTCGCTCAGGTGCGACAGCAGCTGAACTTCGCAACAAAAGGTCCGGTTTCAGAAACGATAGTCTCCGAGGAGGGTCGTACATTTGTCCAAAGATGATGTAATCGAAATGGATGGCAAGGTGGTCGATGCGCTGCCGAACGCCGTGTTTCAGGTGGAACTGGCCAACGGCCACCGGATCATGGCGCATATCAGCGGCAAGATGCGCATGAATTTTATCCGCATCTATCCCGGCGACAAGGTTACGGTGGAACTTTCCCCTTATGACCTGTCCCGCGGAAGAATTACCTGGCGCAGCAAAAGCTGACGCTGTCAGGCAAATCCGGGGCATTCCGGAGGAGCATGAATATCCCGCAAAGGAGGAATACCCATGAAAGTACGTCCGTCTGTCAAGCCGATGTGCGAGAAGTGCAAGGTGATTAAGCGCAAGGGTCGCGTCATGATCATTTGCGAGAATCCCAAGCACAAGCAGCGCCAGGGCTGAGCATCAATAGCGCTCCCTTTGGGAGCGCAGCCTCCGCCGCCGGAACCCGGCGGCGGAGGCTGCGCGCCGGAAGACGCGCAGATTGATTTACGTCATGGTCAGCGGCGTGGGCGGCTGCTCGGCGGCAGGGGTTGTCTGCCAATGAGACCACGCATCAGCTTACCATATATACAAAGCCTGCCGGCCGAAAGGTACGCATGCAGGCGCATTTCGCCCCCGCCGTCCGGGATGTGATCTACGCGCATCACCCGGGTGGAAGAGCGCGGCGAAGGCAACCAAACTAATGGAGGTGTATCCTATCCATGGCACGTATTGCGGGCGTTGACCTGCCCAGAGACAAGCGCGTCGAAGCCGGTCTGACTTACATCTACGGCATCGGCCCGAGTATCTCCAAAAAGATTCTGGCGGATACGGAAATCAATCCGGACATCCGTGTGAAAGATCTTTCGGAGAACGAAATCAGTAAACTGCGCGACTACATCGAGCATCACCTGAAGGTGGAAGGCGACCTGCGCCGTGAGGTGTCCCTGAACATCAAGCGCCTGGTCGAGATCGGTTCCTACCGCGGCGTCCGTCATCGCCGGAACCTGCCGGTACGCGGCCAGCGCTCCAAGACCAACGCGCGTACGCGCAAGGGCCCGAAGCGCACCGTCGGCAACAAGAAGAAGTAATATGAGGCAGTTCCGACGTTGCGTCGGACATTCTGAAGTGAATTCCCCGCATGAGGGAATACGGAGGGAAAAAAATGGCACCCAAAACTAAGCTGAAGAAGACGGCCCGCAAGCGCCGCGAAAAGAAGCTCGTTGAGCGCGGTGTGGCCCACATCAGGTCTTCTTTCAATAACACTATCGTCACCATCACCGATCCGACCGGTGCCGCCCTGTCCTGGGCCAGCGCTGGCGGCATGGGTTTCCGCGGCAACAAGAAGTCTACTCCTTTCGCTGCGCAGATGGCAGCGGAGACGGCTGCAAAGGCGTCCCTCGAATACGGCCTCAAGTATGTTGACGTGCTGGTCAAAGGCCCCGGCTCCGGCCGTGAAGCCGCGATCCGCGCGCTGCAGACCGCTGGTCTCGAGGTCACCATGATCAAGGACGTCACCCCGATCCCGCACAACGGCTGCCGTCCGCCGAAGCGCCGCCGCGTCTGATTTGAAGGAGGAGTATTTGAATGGCTAACAATAAACAGCCGATTGCCCGGAGATGCCGCGCGCTGGATATTTCTCCGGCGGCCATGGGCTACGCGAACAAGAAATCCAAGAGGAACCCCAACGGCCAGCGCCGCAAGAAGGTCTCTGAATACGGCGCTCAGCTGAAGGAAAAGCAGAAGGTGCGCTTCATCTATGGCGTGCTCGAAAAGCAGTTCCGTCATTACTTTGAAAAAGCTTCCAACATGAAGGGCGTTACCGGCGAGAACATGCTGAGCCTGCTGGAACTGCGCCTGGACAACGTGGTGTACCGTCTGGGCCTGGCCAAGACCCGCCGCATGGCGCGACAGGTGGTCGGCCACGGCCATATCCGCGTAAACGGCAACAAGGTGGATATCCCCTCCTACCAGGTCAAGGTCGGCGATGTCATCACCCTGCGTCAGCGTTCTCAGGAATACGAGATCTTCAAGGCTCTGCGTGAAGGCACCTCCGTGCTCACGCCGAAGTGGCTGACGTTTGACGCCCAGAATTTGACCGGCAAAGTGAGTGCCCTGCCGTCCCGTGACGATATCGATTACGAAGTGCAGGAAAACATGATCGTCGAATTCTACAGCCGCTGATGTCCATCTTACCGCTTTATACCGCTATTTGCGGTGCTACCTGATAGGGAGGGTTGGAACCAGTGTTCGCAGAAATCGAAAAGGCTCACATCGAGTGCACCGAGATTCTGGACAACAATCAGTTCGGTCGTTTTGTCATCGAGCCGCTTGAGCGCGGCTTTGGCCATACGCTGGGCAACGCGCTGCGCAGGGTGCTGCTGAGCTCCTTGTCCGGCGCTGCCGTCACCTCCGTGCAGATCGACGGGGTACAGCATGAGTTCTCCACGATTCCTGGTGTCAAGGAAGATGTTACCGAAATTATCCTGAACTTTAAAGAACTGGCGATCAAGCTCTTCTCAGACGATGTAAAGCGCATCGAAATCGATGTCAAGGGTCCCTGTGAGCTGACTGCGGGCGATATCCACGTGGACGACGAAGTCGAAATCGTGAATCCCGACCTGCACATCGCCACGCTGGACGAGAGCGCGCATCTGCATATGTTCATCACCATGGACCATGGCCGCGGCTATGTCCAGGCGGAAAAGAACAAGGACGCGCAGACCCCCATCGGCGTGATCCCCATCGACTCGATCTACACGCCTATCCGCAAGGTGAACTATACTGTCGACGATACCCGCGTCGGCCAGATCACGGACTATGACCGCCTGACGCTTGAAGTCACGACGGACGGTACGATCCAGCCTGACGAAGCCATCTCGACCGCCGCGCGGATCCTGACCGAGCAGCTCTCGCTGTTCTGCCGTCTGACAGACCAGATCATTCCGACGACTGTGGTCGAGCCGGAAGACAACAAGGTCGAGCGTCTCCTGGAGATGACCATCGAAGAGCTGGATCTCTCCGTGCGCGCTTACAACTGTCTGAAGCGGGCGGGCATCAATACCGTCAATGAGCTTGTGCAGCGCAACCAGGAGGACATGATGAAGGTCCGCAACCTGGGCAAGAAGAGTTTGGAAGAAGTGGAGCAGAAGCTTGAGGGTCTCGGCCTGAGCCTGCGCGCCACAGAAGAGTAAAGAGGAGGAAACTACTATGGCAACTGAGCGCAAGCTGGGCCGCACGGCGAGCCAGCGCAAAGCCATGCTCCGCGGTCTGACCACGCAGCTTTTGTGGTATGGCCGCATCGAGACCACCGTGACCCGTGCCAAAGAGGTCCGCAGCATTGCTGAAAAAATGATCACGCTGGCCGCCCGTGAGTACGACAAGAGCGTCGAACTCGAAAAGGAAACGACCAACGACAAGAAGCAGATCGTCAAAGTGACCACCACGAACGACGCGCCCAGCAAGCTGGCCGCCCGCCGCATCATGATGGCTTACCTGTACGACATTTCCGAAGCTAAGAAGGCCGACGAGAGCAAGTCCGAGTACAAAGAGCGTACCAAGGACAACCGTCATCCCGTGATCGAAAAGCTGTTCCGTGAATACGGCCCCAAGTACCGCGGCCGCAACGGCGGCTACACCCGCATCGTGAAGATGGGTCCCCGTCGCGGCGACGCCGCCGAGATGGCCATCCTCGAGCTGATCTGAGGCCGACAGAGAATCAGGCTGCTGCAGCACTGCAGCAGCCTGATCTTTGTTTTTGGTGCCTTGTTTTTGGTACCTTTATTTCAAAATCCGCAGTTACTGTGTGCAAGATGCTTAAGGCTTCGCAAAACACAAGCGACCGTAGCGGCGGCCCCTGGGCCGCCATCCTCCTGGCGTAAAAGCTGCATCAATAATGAAAACCACCCGCAATATAAGCACTTGAATCATTATATTTTGGGTATATCGGTTGTATTGCGCACGCGCCGCGTACAAGCGCCTCGCGCACCGCACCGGCTGCCCAGGAACCGACGCTGCACCGTATATTTCCTGATGATTCAACTCCCATCAATGTTCTCCCGCTATACATGATTCCCAAAGAACCCAGGAACAAACAGTTCATTCCAATGATGAAAAACGCACTTTCACCACCCGGACGGGCAGAGTAAGTGCGTTTTCTGATTTGATAGACTGTAATCTGTTACTCAATCGGCAGCTGGATCTCGGTCAGCCAATCTTCTTCTGATTCCTTGTTCCAGATACCATCAATGTAGCATTCCCGGGCCGGTCCAGCTGCGTGAAAGCCGTTCTGCTCCGCATACCGCATGAGGAAGGCATAGGCTTCACCGATACTGTCATAAGATCCTTTGTGGAAGACGCTCAGTACCTTCGCGGCGGGCAGCCGGCGGAATCTGATCTGGTGGTTACCTTTTCCCGCAGCGGTAACCGCTTCGCTATGGCGAATCTTCACGTTGGTCTCCCGGTACTCCCCATCCAGGAACTCGCAGAATTCATAGGGCGGATCGGCGCACTTCATTCCCGGGGTCAGTCTCAGACATTCCTCCCCGACGGAGGGAATCCACCGCATGATGTCCATGTGCTGAGCCAGCACGGTTTCGGAAGAGTACACAATCATCTCCGGAATCGTTTTTTCTGTGACCTGATACCTCATCTCTCTGTCCTCCAGCATATGATGTATGATGGAGAGACGGCTGTCGATCATGCGCTTTTCTTCAGTCAGTGCGCTGGCCTTTTCGGTCAGAATCTGCCTGACATCGGCCCCGGCCTGGATTGCCCTGATTTCTTCGATGGACAGTCCGAGTTGCCTGTAGGCTTTGACGCTTGCTGCCGCTTGCAGCTGGGAGGTTTCATAAAGACGGTATCCTGTCCATTTGTCCGTGAACGCCGGAAGCAGAATGCCTTCCTTCTCATAAAACCGAAGGGCCTTCACCGTCAGGTGGGACAGCCTGGAGAATTCACCGATCTTCAGCACGCCGCCAGCCTCCTCTCCTCAGTGTTCATCATAGGGCCTCCCCATGGAGGAGAGTCAAGAGACAAATCCTGATACTCTTCTCAAATTAAAACAGCTCATCTTGTACCCGTCTTGTCCGCCCTCTCTGCGTCAGCCACCCTCACCGTACCTCCGGGTACGCTTTCAGGTGTTTTCCTTGATAGGACGAACAATCCAGACACAATATTTCGCTCTTTTAATTGAGAATAGTATATTTCGTTGATTCAAGGCGAGTATATCACATCAAAACATGCCCGGTAGTCCACGCAAAGGTCTGCTGGCTGCAGCGAACGGATACCAGTGAAAAATGCGGGAAATCATGAATTACCCGTTGCATCATGCATTACAGCATCAGAATACCATAAGATTATCTGCCTCTATAGCGGCAGGTTTCATTCCATCCATTCTTCCGCCAGCGTCATCATACGCCTGGCGATGGGCGCGATGCCGTCGGTGCTCAGCGCGCCGTCGTAGCCGTTCACGATCATCACAAAGGTCGTGCCGGTGTAGGGCTCCCAGAATATATCAGCCACGATGCCGTTAAAACGGCCCTGATGGCCGTACCAGGTGTATTTGCCGGTGGGGGAGACGTGGGCCACGAAGAGGCCGTAATCGCTTTCCGCGTGGACGCTGGTGCCCGGATAACGCCGCTGATCCCCCTGCATCATCCATACGGTCTCATCGTACAGCAGGCGGCGTTCGCCGATGGCGCCGCCGTTCACCATCATGCTGGCCAGGCGGTGCAGGCCTTCAGCGTTGATGTACAGCTTGCCGATGGTGCGGTCGGTGTGCTCGCGCGGGTTGCAGGTGTCGTCGTAATCCTTCAGCGTCGCCAGTTCCCGCTGCGCGGTGGACAGGATCCCGCCGTCCTCGTACATGATATCGCTCATGTCCGAGGTGTCCGAAAGCAGGCCCGGATTATAAGCCGCGTCGATACCCAGAGGGTCGAAGAGGACGGCTTTCATGCAGCTGTTGACGCTCAGGCCGCTCAGGGCTTCGATCATGGATCCCGCCAGGCCGCCGTTCAGGTTGGCATACAGATAGCGGGTGCCGGGCTCCACGGATTTTTCGAAGTAATTGTTGTTGAGCTGCAGATTCTCCCAGGGCGGATGATACCGCATCCCCTGCTTGATGGAGGAGGTGTGCGACAGCACCTGGCGCGCGGTGACCTCCGATTCAGGAAAAGCCGGATTGGCGACGCGCATAGGCAGTATATCGGACAGAGGCGCGTCGAGGTCGAACATCCCCACCTCCCAGAGCCGCATCAGCCCGATGGCGGTGACCATCTTGGTGACGGATGCGATGCGGTACTGGGTCTTCAGGGTCACAGGCTCCCTGGATCTCCCGCGCACGCCGTAGCAGGCCTGCACGAGGGGGACGCCGTTTTTGCCTATGATCAGCACGCCGGAGCGCACTCGGGCGCCTTTGAAAACCTTGACGGCCGCTTCTTCCCGCTCCG
>JBGUIY010000306.1:0-9212 GCA_045113475.1 Christensenellales bacterium
GGCGGCCTGACGCTGATCTACGCGGCGCAGTCCGTGCGGAAATCAGCCGCCAGCACGCTTCCGGTGGAAAAAATCACTGTCGGTTAAGGAGGAAAGCATATGAAATCCATTCTTTTGATCGGACTGGGCCGGTTCGGGCGCACCCTGGCCGAAAAGCTGAACGAGCTGGACCACCAGGTGATGGCGATCGACCAGCATGAGGAGCGCGTGAACGAGATCCTGCCCATCGTGACCGACGCGCAGATCGGCGACGCCACCAACGCGGACTTCCTGAAAACCCTGGGCGTGAGCGATTACGACGTGTGCTTCGTCGCCATCAGCGACGACTTCCAGAGTTCCCTGGAGACCACCTCGCTGCTCAAGGAACTGGGGGCTAAAAAGGTGATCTCCCGCGCCTCCAGTGAGGTGCAGAGAAAATTCCTGCTCAGGAACGGCGCGGACGAAGTGGTCTATCCGGAAGGGCAGCTGGCGGCCTGGGCCGCGATCCGCCACACCTCGGACCACGTGCTGGACTATATCGACCTGGAAGGCGAATACGACATCTACGAACTGACCGTGCCCGAAGAGTGGGACGGAAAGACCGTCGCCGAGCTGGACATCCGCAAGCGCTACAACGTAAACCTGCTGGTGGTGCGCGACGCCGGGACCCCCTTCACCGCCGTCAGCGGGGAGACCCTGATGCGCCAAAATCAGGCCATCCTCGCCCTGGGCAAGTGGAAAGACGTACAGAAGTGCTTCAGGCTGTGACGGTACAGGGCATTTTGTAATTTTTCTGATATTTCATATCGATGAAAAGTGGAACACATTCCCTTTTCATCGATTTTTTATACTATCTCTTTTACCACGCCCCCATTTTGCAAAGAAAACTTTGCAAAACCTGTTGACAAGTATACTTGGCAGATATATAATGACGTTGTGCCAAGCAAACTTGGCAATCGTCAAGGAGGTGTTTTCATGAACAAAGAAGAGATCCTGGAAAAAAGCAGGCAGGACAACAGGAACCGGGACGAAATGGAAAAGGACGCCCTTATCCGGGCCGGCCAGCAGGCCTGCGCCGTCGGCGGCCTGGTCTGCGGGGCCGTGATCCTCCTGGAAGCCGTTTTCGCCAAACAGGTCAGCCTGAGCACGTGGGCCGTGTATCTCTCCATGACGGGCACGATGCTGCTGGTCAAGTACTTCAGACTGAAAAAAAAGCACGAGCTCATCTTCGGACTGGCTGAGCTCGCGCTGGCGGCGGTATTCTTCGTCATGTATGCGGTCCGGCTTGCGAGGTGATCCCATGGACGAGCAGTTGATCCTGAAAAACAGGCTGAAAGAGATCCGCTCTGAACGGGGACTGTCCCAGGCGCAGCTGGCGGAGCTGGTCGGCGTGTCCAGGAATACCATCAGCTCCATCGAAACCGGTCAATTCAACCCCACCGCGAAGCTGGCCCTGGTGCTGTGCATCGCGCTGGATAAGAAATTCGAGGAAGTCTTCTACTTCTGACGGCCTCGCCGGGCCTTGCGGTCACTGCTGGATCCGCCTGAACCGCTTGTCCAGCTCCGTATGCGTCACGGTGACCATCAGCGGGCGGCCGTGGGGACAGGTGGGCGGGATGCGGCTGCTGAGGATCTCCGTCACCAGCCAGGCCAGTTCGTCCTCCGGTACCCGCTCGCCGCCCTTCACGGCGTGCTTGCAGGCCGTGGTGGCGATGCGCAGCTTCTTGTCGTAATCGTCCAGCCGACCGAACTGGGCCAGCTCGTCCAGGCTGTCCCGCAGGCAGGAGGCCGCTTCCGTCTGGCCAAGGATCACCGGCAGGCCCCGCAGGGCCAGGGTGTCCTCCCCCATCTCGTCCGCATCGTAGCCCAGGGAGCGCAGCAGCTCCCGGTTGTCCAGCCAGGCCGCGTATTCCGTGCGGTTGATCCGGACCGTTTCCGGCACCAGCAGGGTCTGGCTGACCGGCTGCTGAGCCGTCTCCCGCAGCAGGCGCTCGTACAGCACCCGCTCATGGGCGGCATGCTGGTCGCACAGCACCAGCCGGTCGCCGTACTCGAACAGGATATAGGTCCCGAAGGCCACGCCGATCAGCCGCGCTTTCGTCTCCGCCGCCTGGGGCAGCGCCTGCTGCTCCGGGAGGGCTGTCTGCACCGGCTGCGGCGCCGCTTCCGGCTTCTGCGCCGGCTGGGACGCAGGCTGGACCGGCACCGCTGCGAGCGGCTGATCGTCCCGCATCCGGGGCGCCGGGGCATGGAAGGCGGACACCGCCGGCTGGACCGGCGCTGCCGGCTTCGCCGCGGGGATCGGCGTGACCGCCGGCGCCGCAGGCGCTTTCGGCACGGACGCGGCGCTCACCGCGGGCTGGGCCTGCACCTTCGGCGCGGGCTGCCGGGCTTCCGTCTTCAGCGGATCGGTGAACAGCCGGGGCTTCAGCAGATCCTCCTGCTGGGTCTCCTCCAGCGCCGCGCGGACGGCGGACTCCACCGCCTCCCGCACGGCCATTTCGTTCTGGAAGCGGATCTCCCACTTGTTGGGGTGCACGTTCACGTCCGTCTGCTCGTAGGGCATGGTCAGGTGCAGTGCGCACATGGGGAAGCGGCCGATCATCACCCGCTGGTGGCAGGCCGTCTCCACCGCGTTGGAAAGCAGCGCGCTCTTCATCACGCGCCGGTTGATGAAAAAGTATTCCTGGGACCGGTTGCTGCGGGACACATCGCCCACGCCCACGAAGCCGTCCACGATCACGCCGCTGCTGACGCCCTTGACGGGTGTCAGCATGCGCAGCACGTCCAGCCCGTACACGCTGAGCAGCGCGTTTTTCAGCTGCCCGTCGCCGGGGCTGAAGTACACGTTCTTCCCGTCCGCCAGGTACCGGAAGCTGATGTCCGGCCTGGACAGGATCAGCCGGGCCATGAGTTCGGTGACGCCGGCGGTCTCGTAAGCGGGCTTTTTGAGGAATTTCTTGCGCACCGGCGCGTTATAAAAGATATCCTTCACCACCACGGACGTACCCAGCGGGGACGCCGCCTCGGTGATGGAGGTGATCACGCCGCCGTCGTTGACGACCTGCATGCCGGATTCCGCGTCCGCGGTGCGGGTGGTGAGCCGCACGTGGGATACCGCCGCGATGGAGGCCAGTGCCTCGCCGCGGAAGCCCAGAGTGGCCACCTGCCACAGGTCCTTCGTATCGCGTATCTTGCTGGTGGCGTGGCGCTCGAAAGCCATTTTGAGCTCTGACGCGGGAATGCCCGAGCCGTTGTCCGTCACGGAAAAGCTGGCCAGCCCGCCCTCGCGGATATCCACCGTCACGGCAGTCGCGCCGGCGTCCAGCGCGTTCTCGATCAGCTCCTTGATCGCCGCAGCCGGCCGCTCCACGACCTCGCCCGCCGCGATCTGCCCGATGACCTCCGGGGACAGACGAATGATTTTCTGCATGCTCCACCTGCTTCCGCGTCATACTAAACATAAAACGTGTCTTTACGGGACACGTTTTATTATATCATCGCTTATTTTATTTGTAAATCACCGGCGTCCCGGACATATCCTCCAGGCTGCACTCATTGAACCGCGCCAGCCGCCGGGCGGCGCTTTCGATCTTTTCGGAAAGCCTGCGGGTCAGCCGCACGCCGGGCTCCAGCCAGACGTTCCGGACGGCAAGGGTCTTCGCCTGCCTGTCCGCCTTCGGCTCGATCCGTCCGATGAACCGGTTCCCGTACAGTACGGGCAGCACGTAATAGCCGTATTTCCGCTTGTCCGCCGGCGTATAGATCTCCCAGGAGTACCGGTATCCCCACAGCGCCTCGATCAGCCTGCGGTCCCACAGCAGCGGGTCCAGCGGCGCGAGGAACTCCAGCCGCTCCTTCAGGGGCGCCCGGTCCGCCATGACCGCGTCCAGCATCGGCCTGTCGGCGCTCAGCATGTAAAGCGGGGAGCGCAGGCCCTCCGCCCGCACCTCCGTGACGGCGCCGGCCCTTTCCAGCCGCCCGAACGCGGCTTCCCGCTGCTCCGCGGTCATTTCGATGCCCAGCCAGGCGTCGGAGCGCCGGTTCCACAGCAAGCCCACAGCGCCGATCCTGCGCGTGATCCGCCAGTCCAGGAAAGCCGCTTCGTCCGCACAGGGATTCGGCGCGTGCAGCAGTTCTGGCGGCAGGTATTTCTCCGCCAGGTCGTAATACTTGCGGGAGCCGCTCTTGTGGTGGATCAGCAGCACCCCGTCCGTATACAGCTGCTCCAGCACGGAACGTGCGGCCAGGGAATCCCTCTCCCAGTTGCCGCTCCAGTGCATCGAGGAGTGCCAGAAGATCTTCCCGTCGATGGGCAGAGTATCGCTGCTGACGGGGCCGTTCTGTCGGATATATTCAACCGCTTTCCTTTCCAGTTCGGGAATGCCGGCAAAGCCCGCGCCGTGGGCCCGGCTGCGCTCCCGGTAACCGGAAAAGTACGGCCAGTCCTCCGCCGGCCAGATGGACAGTTCCTTATCCGAATAATCCACCAGCAGGCGGTCTTTGTAGAGCAGGTCGTCCAGCATCCGCTTGCGGAAGCCCTTCACCCGGGACTGCAGCGTCAGCTCGGCGTTTTTGCCGCAGGCGTCCACCGGATCAAACTGGATGCAGCCGGCCTGGCGGACATACTGATAGGCGCCGTCCCTGCCGATAAAGCGGTGCTCCCCCAGCAGGCCCTGCTTAAGCAGGATGAACCGCCGCGCCTGATCCAGCGTGACGGTCAGCATTCGCCGCTCCCCGGCCCGCAGTACGCCACTGCGTCCGCCTGGAACTGCAGGCCGCTTTCCCCGCCGACATGCGCGAATTCCGTCTGGATCGACTTGCGGACGGGGTAGCGCCCGTGAAAGCGCTCCCGGATGACCTTCTCCATGACGGGGATGTTCCATACGTCCCGGAACAGGCAGTCCATCTGCACCACGTTTTCCAGCGTCAGCCCGAACAGGGCAAGCCGCCGCTCCATCTGGTCAAACGCTCCGTTGACCTGCTCCTCGACGGTGCCACCGATATTGCCCACGCAGTAGCTCAGGAAGCAGTAATCCCCCGCTTTGATGATGCCGGAGTGCGCCCATTCTTCGCTTACGTCTTTCCTGATGATCCCGCTCATAAAGCCCCTTTTGCGTCCCGGCGTCCGGGACAATTCTTTCAGATGAATGGTTTAAATGAATCCGGCGTCAGCTCATAATCCACGGAAGACTGCATTTCACCCAGCTGGTCTTTCCATGAGTTCACGTTGACGCGCAGCTTCCGGAAACCGAGGGATTCGTACACATGCTGCGCGCGGAGGTTTTTCAGGTTCGTATCCAGCACGATCCTCGCATATCCCGTGCCGAACAGCCAGCTGATGAGCATGCTCAGGCAGATCCTTCCCAGACCCCGGTTCTGATAATCTTCTTCGCAGATCTTGATGCCGATCTCAGCGGTACCGCTGCCCAGATTCCGATAGTTCATCTCCCCGACGGGGCGGCCTTCGCATTCAATGATGAGTATCCGGCCGGCATCGTCGCTGCCTTCCGCGAGCTGCTCTCCGATCTCCGCGGCGGTGGTGTTCAGGCCCAGCGGGAATCCGGCATGGGCCATCACGCGCCCGTCGTTCCACCAGGCGGCCAGCTGCCCGCAGTCGGCCCGCTCCGCATTCCGGATGCATATCCGGTCATGGGTGATTTTCATAATCGTTCCCGTATATCTTCCGTTTACAGCTTCAGCGCCTTTTCCTTCAGCACGAACAGGCGGTTCAGGGCGTCCATGGGGGTCATGCCGAGGACGTCCAGCTGCTGGATCTCCTCGATGAACTCCGTGCGGGTGAAGCCCAGGATGCTCTCCTGCTCGTTCTTGCGCCGGCCCTTGCCCTTGGGGTTCAGGATGCTCTGGCCCAGGCCCTGGTCGGACATGTCGTGTACGGTCAGACGGGCTTCGATCTCCTGGGCGCGGGCGACCACTTCCCGGGGGACGCCCGCCAGCCGCGCCACATAGATGCCGAAGGACTTGTCCGCCCCGCCGGGCATGATCTTGCGCAGGAAGAGCACCTGCTCCCCCTGCTCCCGTACGGCTACGCAGCAGTTGACCACGCCGGGCAGCTTGCCCTCCAGCTCAGAGAGCTCGTGGTAGTGGGTGGCGAACAGGGTCATCGCGCCTGACTTGCCCTTGTCGGCCAGGTATTCCACCGCAGCCCAGGCGATGCTCAGGCCGTCGAAAGTGCTGGTGCCGCGGCCGATCTCGTCCATCAGCACCAGGGATTTATCGGTGGCGTTCTTGAGAATATAGGCCGTCTCGGCCATCTCCACCATGAAGGTGGACTGGCCCTGGGCCAGGTTGTCCGACGCGCCGATGCGGGTGAACACACAGTCCGTCAGCGGGATGTTGGCGCTTTCCGCGGGCACAAAGCTGCCCATGTGCGCCATCAGGGTGATCAGCGCCACCTGCCGCATGTAGGTGGACTTGCCCGCCATATTGGGGCCGGTGATGATCATCATGTGCCGGTCTTTGCGGTTCATCTCCGTATCGTTGGGGATGAAGGGCTCATCCGTGTTCAGCGCTTCCACCACGGGGTGGCGTCCCTCGCGGATCTCCAGCACGCCATCATCGTTGAGGGCGGGCCGCGTATAGCGGTTCATCAGGGCCGTCCGGGCCAGGCTCTGGAATACGTCCAGCTGCTTGAAGCCCAGAGCTGTGCGCTGCAAAGCGTCCATATGCGCGGCGATCTGCCCGCGCACCTGGTCGAACAGCTGGTATTCCAGCTTCTGCGCCTGGTCCTGGGCGCCCAGGATCTTCCGTTCCAGCTCGCGCAGTTCCTCGGTCGTGAAGCGCTCCGCGTTGGCCAGCGTCTGGCGGCGGAGGTAGCGGTCCGGCACTTGGGATAGAAAAGACTTGGTGACCTCGATATAATAACCGAACACCCGGTTGTACTGGATGCGCAGGTTGCGGATGCCGGTGGCCTCCCGTTCCCGGGCCTCCAGATCCATCAGCCACTGCTTGCCTTCCGCGTCCGCGCGGCGGTACTCGTCCAGCTGCGGGTCGTATCCGGCGCGGATGACGCCGGGATCGTTCGGGGAGAGCGGCGCGTCGTCCGAGATCGCCGCATTCAGGGTGTCCAGCAGGTCCTGCACGGGATCCAGCAGCGCCGCGACGCCGCTCAGCGCCTCCGCCGCGATCAGTTCCCGCACCGGCGCGGCCTGGCTCAGGGACCGCCTGAGGGACAGGCAGTCCCGCGGATTCAGGGACTGGTAGGAGACCTTGGCCAGCAGCCGCTCCATATCGTAGACCTGCTGCAGGCGCTCCCGCACGGCCTCGCACAGCACGGGTTCCCTGACCAGCGCCTCCACCGCGTCCAGGCGGGCGTTGATCTCCTCCGGCAGCAGCAGCGGCTGCTCCACATATGAGCGCAGCAGGCGCCCGCCCATGGCGGTCACGGTGTGGTCCAGCACGCTGAGCAGCGTGCCCTTCCCGCTCTGGCCGCGCAGGGTCTGGGTCAGCTCCAGGTTGCGGATGGTGTTCTGGTCCAGGGGCATGGTATGCCCCGCCGTAACGAACTGGATGCGCGTGATATGCCCCAGGGCGTTCTTCTGCGTGTCGTTCAGGTAGGCCATCAGGGCCCCGGCAGCGCACATGGCAGGCTGATTGGCGGCGCTGAAGCCCAGCGCCTCAGGCGAGGCGGTCTCAAAATGCCTGAGCAGGCGCTCCCGGGCGTCCTTGGGGCGGAAGCGTTCCGTCGCGCAGCGCGAGAAGGCCATACCCGCCAAGGGGCGCACCAGTTCCTCCGCGTTGGTGATGATCTCCGCCGGCGCCACCGCAGCGATGACGCCGCGCAGGTCGCGCTCGTCCGCGCTGCCCATCCGGGCATACATTTCGCCGGTGGACACGTCCGCGTAGGCGCAGCCCGCCTTGCGGCCGCTGACGCAGATGCTCAGCAGGTAGTTGTTCCGCTTTTCCCCGATGGCCGCGCTGTCGGTCAGCGTGCCGGGGGTGATGATGCGGATGATATCGCGCTTGACCAGGCCCTTGGCCAGGCTGGGATCCTCCATCTGCTCGCAGATGGCGACCTTGTATCCCTTCTCAACCAGGCGGGTGACGTAGGTGTCCACGGCATGGAAGGGCACGCCGCACATGGGCGCGCGCTCCGCCAGACCGCAGTCCTTGCCCGTCAGGGTCAGCTCCAGCTCCCGGCTGCCTGTCAGCGCGTCGTCAAAGAACATCTCATAAAAGTCCCCGACGCGGAAAAACAGCAGCGGCTCCGGATTTTCCTGTTTGATGCGCAGGTACTGCTGCATCATGGGAGAAAGGGTGGGCATTTAAGACCTCCATTGAAACAAATTGAGGAAGAGGAAGATGAGATACGGCACGGGAGAGAAAGCAGAGCGCGGGGTTTTCAGAGTGGAGTTTGGAGAGTGGAGATAATTCTGCTGAGTTTGATTTATTCTTCAATAGTGTATGAACTTTATCCGATAAAGAAAAACAAACCAAAACTCCACTCTTCACTCTCCAAACTCCACTCTCCCGCTCAACATCCCCCGCACGTACTGCACGCCCCGTCGCAGCCGCGGGCTTTGGTGCCTTCGGGGTTCAGGGCCTGCTGCAGGGTGGCGTTGACCTCCCGCATCATGGCGGCAAAATCGCCGCGGGACTGCTTGACGGCCTTGGCCAGGGGGTGCTCGTTGTACCTGGCCTGAAGCTCCTCCAGCTCGCGGGTGCGGGCCTTCATCTCGTCGTAATCCGGGTCGTCCTGCATTGTCAGCTGCTCGACCTCGCCGCGCTTCTGCTCGTACTCCGTATAAAGGGAGGTCAGGTATTCGTCCTGGTTGGCAGCGTCCTCCGCCGCCCGCATCAGGATGAATTCCGGGCTGAAGCGCAGGGCTTCCGCCAGGGCCCGGGCTTTCTGCATCACATTGTCCGACATGGAAAAAACCTCTTTCCGATCAGTTCACAAACAGCTCGAGCCGTTTGTTGTAATAGTTCTGATTGATGAACAGCATGAGGATGCTGCCGAAAACCGTCCCCGCGGCATTCCCCGTCATGGAACCGAGAGACTGCTTTGTAACGGCGCTGATGGCCAGCAGATACACGACACTGCAGCCGAGATCCGCGCCGTACAGGATGCTCAGCTTGCGCGGGGCGTCGATGCGGAAACCGGCCAGCTGGAATCGCACATAGATCATATACGCCGACAGCGCCAGCAGCACGAGCCCCCATCCCAGGTCCACGGTCCTGAGCCCGCTGAACGTGGCGTATACCTTCGCGCT
>JBGUIY010000307.1:0-7117 GCA_045113475.1 Christensenellales bacterium
CCGGTTTCAGAACGGCAGCTTCACGTCTCATCCTGTTCATATCGCTGCCTGTCCGGAAATATCCTGAGGGGATCATCCCATTCATGAAGGTTAGAATTATCTAACCATCGTTCAAAGAATAAAGGCTCTTTTTCCCCGAAGCCTTCAGTGCAAGTTAGATATAACTTACACAATACATTATACACAAATATCCCCGGAATGCAAGCCTTTTCCGCGATATGCGCGGCTGTTTCTCATCCGGATCTCTGGGAAGTAAATAACACGTTTTGAATAATTTCAAAAAGACAGCTGCCGTCTCCGGGAATGCCGCGTATCAATTTCCGGAAGCGCAAAGCGCTCCGATAAAAAACAAAAACGAATTTAATCTGGAGGATACAAAATCATGAGTACTGTAGCTGTCAACACCAAAAATGGTCATCCCGTAGCGGGCATCGTGCTGGGTATCATCGGTATTTCCATCGCACTTCTAATGACGCTTCTGTTCGGCGTAGTCGCCGGCGGCATCGCCGCGGCTCTGGGCATCGGCGCTCTGCTTCTGGGCGTCAGCGCCCGCAAGAGCAGCCCGCGCGGCGTCGGCGCCATTGTGGCCGGCGCGCTGGCCCTCGTACTGGCCGTCTCCATGACCTTTGCCTCTGTCGGCACCCTGAAACTGCTCAAGGAAACCGCTGCCAAGTCCGGCGTGGCCCCCACATTTGCCAGATATATGGACAACCCCTACCTGGGCCTGTCCTCCATCGTGTCGAACGCCGTCAACGCCAGCAATGACGGAGAAGCGGTAAAGACGATCGAAAAAGAACTGGAAGCGCTGAAGCAGTACGAAGCGAACGCCGCAAAACCCGCCACGGAGAACGCTCCCGTCGCCGGCTGATCCGGTCCGCACATAAAACCCCTGCCCGCCCGGGCAGGGATTTTTCATTGTTGCGGCAGCGCCGCACCTGACAGGCAGGCGATCAGAACCGCAGGAACTTCTGTACGTCCTTTTCGCCGCCCAGGATGATCACGCGCTCCCCGCGGGCAAAGGCGTGGGTGGGGCCTGGCATGGGATCCACCTCGTCGTTGCGGCGGATCGCCAGGATATTCAGGCGGTACTTCGGGCGCACCGCAAGGTCCATCATCGTGTGCCCGATCCAGCTTGCGGGGATGTCGGTTTCATAGATCGCGCAATCCGGGGAAAGACGCACGTAGTCGAATATGTGCTCGCTGCTGTAACGGACCGCGGCCCATTCGGCCATCTGCTTTTCGGAATAGATCACGTCGTCCGCCCCGCAGGCCAGAAGGAATTCCGCGTGGGCATCCCGGGAAACGCGCGCCAGCACGTAAGGCGCGCCTTTTTTCTTCAGCAGCGCCGTGATTTCCAGCGATGCCTGAAGATCGTGGCTCATGGTCACGACGCACAGGTCAAAATCCTTGACCCCCAGCGATTCGATCAGCGCGGGATCGGTCGCGTCGCCGATCTCGGCGCTGGTCACATATTCCAGCGCGTTCTGCACCATCCGTTCATCCTTGTCGATGGCCATCACCTCATGATGCAGATCGGACAGTTTCTGCGCCATGTGCCGCCCGAACCTGCCGAGGCCGATCAGCAGAATGCTCTTCATAACACGCCTCCTGAACACGTCACGTATTTTGACGATATCAGTCTATCACGGATCCCATCAACGTGTCGTTAAGCATTTCCGTCTGGCGTTAAAACGATGTTAAACCGCGAATCCCGCACGCAGGATCTTTATACGATTTTAATGCGAGCCGTTCACCTTTATGGTTTTCTTTACAGCGGATATGTTATAATATAAAATCACAGCAGAGGGGGTGAACGCATGCCGGACAAAAAGGGAGAAGGAGAGCGCGTTCTCGTGTGCGTATCCGCCTCCCCCACCAGTGTGGACGTGATCCGCCGGGCATCGGCCCTTGCCCATGCCATCGGCGCGGAAATGATCGCCATTTATGTGGAAAGCACGGAGATCCGGGACGATGCGCAGGCGGTGCACAATCACCTGATGCTGGCAGAGCGGTGCGGGGCAAAGCTGACCACGCTGTTCGGCAACAACCCCGCCACGGTCATCGCCCAATACGCCAGGGTCAGCGGGATCACCAAGATCGTGCTGGGGAAAAGCCCCCGGCGGCGCAGCCCGTTTGCGTCCGGCGAAACGCTGATGTCCCGGCTGAACGAACTGGCGCCGGACGTGGAGATCGTCATCGTCCCCAACCGCCTGACCGTGGACTCCCGCCGGCTCAGTTTCGCGAATATCCTGCGGGGAGAGCACCTTTCCCTGATCGATCTCCTGAAAACCCTGCTCATCCTGGCTGCCTGCACCGGCGCGGGTTTTCTGTTTTCGCATATCGGCCTGGCCATCACCAACATCGTTCTGGTCTATATTCTAGGCGTGATGGGGGTGGCGCTGCTGACCACCGGCCTGGGATACAGCCTGCTGTCCTCCGTGCTGGCGGTGCTGATCTTCAACTTTTTCTTTACGGAGCCATACTATTCCCTGCGCTCCAGTCCGGACTACTTCGCCACCTTTGCCGTCATGTTCGCCGCAGCGCTGCTGTCCAGTTCGCTGACCAGCCGGATCAAAGCCCAGTCCATCAGGACGGCCAACCAGGCATACCAGACGGAAGTGCTCCTCTCCACCAGCCAGCTGCTGCAAAAGGCGGAAGGCCGGGACGCTATCCTGCGTGTGGCGCAGCGCCAGCTCAGCCGGCTGTTGGAGCACAGCGTCCTCTGCTACGATCATTCCGGCAGCACCCTTTCTCAGGAGCCTGTGCTGCTTGAGATCGGGACGGACAAAGGCTTTGCGGACGTGCCTCTGGAACGCGAACGGAGCATCGCCGCCTGGGCCGTACAGAACCGGAAACACGCCGGGCACGGCACCCGGGTGCATCCGGAGGCGAAATGCCTGTATATGGCCGTCTGCGGGGAAGGCCGGGTATGGGCCGTCATGGGCATCCGGGCGGACAACGCCCCGCCCATCGACGAATACCGGAAGAACCTGATGACCTCCATCCTGGACGAATGCGCGCTGGCGCTGGAAAAGGACCATATGACGAGGGAAAAGCAGCGCATGGAGGAAAGCGCGCGCCAGGAAACGCTGCGGGCCAATCTGCTGCGCTCCATTTCCCACGACCTGAGAACACCCCTGACCAGCATTTCCGGAAACGCGGCGATCCTGCTGGAGAATCCGGAGCAGCTGAGCGGCGACACCCGTCAGGAACTGTACGCATCCATCTATGACGACGCTATCTGGCTGAACGGGCTGGTGGAGAACCTGCTGACCGTCACCCGCACCGAAAACGGTACCATGCAGCTGAACATGCAGACGGAACTCATATCCGACGCGATCGAAGAGACGCTGCGGCACCTGGACCGGAACGCCGCCAAACGGCATATCGGCACCTCCCTGTCGGACGAAATGCTCCTTGTCCGTATGGACGCGGGGCTGATCGTGCAGGTGCTGATCAACCTGATCAACAACGCGGTGAAATACACCCCGGAAGGCGCGGAGATCACCATCGGCACAGCACGGGAGGGCGGCCACGCGCTGGTTTGGGTGGAAGACAACGGCCAGGGCGTTCCGCCCGGCGACGAAGACAAGGTATTCGACATGTTCTATACCGGCGTCAAGCGTTCCCCGGACAGCCGGCGGGGCATCGGCCTGGGGCTGGCCCTGTGCCGCTCCATCGTACAGGCCCACGGCGGTGAAATCAGCATGAAAAACATTAAGCCCCACGGGGCCCGGTTCTGGTTTACGCTGCCCCTTGCGGAGGTGAAAGAGTATGAGTATTAAAGCTGTGATCCTGGTGGTGGAGGACGACGCGGCAGTGCGGAACCTGATGGCCGTGACACTGCAGACCCAGGACTATCAGTACCGCGTAGCCAGGAACGGCGGGGAAGCCATGATCGAACTGACGACCCATCAGCCGGACATCATGCTGCTGGATCTGGGTCTCCCCGACATGGACGGCATCGACATCATCCACAAGGTGCGGACCTGGAGCGCCATGCCCATCATCGTCATCTCCGCCCGCAGCGAGGACGGGGACAAGGTGGAAGCGCTGGACGCCGGAGCGGACGATTACCTGACCAAGCCTTTTTCGGTGGACGAACTGCTGGCCCGGCTGCGGGTGGCGCTGCGCAGGCTCCATGTGCAGCAGCCTGCCGGCGGGGATAGCGCCGTCTATGAAAACGGCAGCCTGCGCATCGACTACGCCGCCGGCTGCGCATACCTGAACGGCGGCGAGATCCACCTGACGCCCATCGAATACAAGCTGCTCTGCCTGCTGGCGAAGAATACCGGCAAAGTGCTGACCCACAACTACATCCTGAAAGAGATCTGGGGCAATTACACGGCTTCGGATGTGGGTTCTCTGCGGGTCTTTATGGCCATGCTCAGGAAAAAGCTGCAGGCCGGAAACGACGCGCAGCCTTTCATCCAGACCCACATCGGCATCGGTTACCGGATGCTGAAAGCGGAAAAAGGCGCGGAAGAAGCGCCGTAATCTTTCCGCGCAAGCAAAAAAGCGCTGTCTCATGCTGATTGCCATGCCGGGCGAGTCCCGCATGGCAATCAGTGTCAGAAGCATTCATCAATTCAACACCTTTCCTTTTTCGTTTCGCGAAAGGTGTTTTTTTGTTTTTCTTTCTGTGGTTCCTGTGCTATCATCATATCCGCTGACAAATACTTTTTCATTTCATGTGACGATTCCCGTCCTCCGTCCGTCTAATGAGTGTAACGTTACGAAGGAGGCGCAAGCCGTGGACAGAGAACGATTTATCGCGGAGATCGAAGCCTGCTCGGGCATGCTGTACCGGGTGGCCTGGTCGATTCTGCGGAACAACGCCGACTGCGAGGACGCGCTGCAGGACACAGCGCTCAAGGCATGGGAGAAGCGGAACCGGCTGCGGGATGATCGGTTTTTCCGCACCTGGATCACCCGGATCCTGATCAACGCGTGTTACGACACGCAAAGAAAACGCCGGCGGACCGTTCCCCTGGATGAAGTTCCTGAGCAAACCGCGGCTTCAGCCCCGGATCCTGCCCTCGCCCTGGCGCTTGAAGCGCTTCCGGAAAAGATCCGGCTGCCGCTGGTACTGTGCTATTCAGAAGGGATGAGCTACGAGGAAGCAGCGGATACGCTGCGCATTCCCCTCAGCACACTGCGCGGACGAATCCACCGGGGCAAAGAACAACTGAGAATGGAGCTGAGCAGAGAATGAAGCGTGATCTGGATCAAATGAACCTGCGGAACGCCTTTGGCGGGATGCCAGCGGAGATGCATGACGCGCTGATGAGAACCGCCGGCTCCGTCAAGGAGGAGGAACCCATGAAAAAGAGAATATCCGCAACGCTTATCCTGGCCATTGTCCTGGGCATGGCTATGATCGGAACCGCTTACGCCCTCTTTTCATCCCAGGCGGCTGATTTCTTCGCCCGATACTGGAACCAGGAGCTGGGCAAGAGCCTGCAGCAAGGCAAGATCGCCCGGATCGGTGAGTCGGTAACCGTCGGGGATGTGACCATCACACTGGATGAGGTCGTCTACAAGGACCGGGCGCTCTATGGCGTGGGCACCGTCCGGCCCATCCGTGAGGGAGACGTGCTCATTCCGGAAGAATTTGCCAATGATCCCGAGTATTTTCCCATGAATGAGGAAGCCCAGGCGATCGTGGCAGAGGCAAAAGCTTCCGGCGGCCGGCTGCTGACCACTGCTTCCATGCCCCTGAAGGTGGGCGTGGACGAAGGGACCCTGCTGACGCCCGGATGCATCGGCTATTACGACATCCGCAACGCAGACGGCTCCCTGACCTTCTCCTTCGAGGCCTCCGACGGCTTCGCCGTCAGTGAAGGCACCAGCTACCAGATCCAGATGGAGAGCTGGGTAGAGCAGATGGACGAACAAGGCAGGACGGTAGACGGTACCATGCAAAAGGACGTCTGGACCGTATCCTGCATGCCGGAGTTCATGGCGGAGCCCACCGCGCAGGCCTCAGCGCATGCTGTGACCATTGAAGGCCAGGACAGCTACGAGCTGGTGGTCCCCCAGGCCTTCCGGGAGACAGGCACCCTCCCGGTCTATCGCGCGGCGGAGACGGATTTCACTTCCAGCGTGGACCCAGCGTGGTTCAACGCCACAGGCGTTGTCTCCGGAGCAGGCACGGCGGAAATCCGCTTTGCCGATCATGCCATCCTGAACCTGAGTCCGGAAGCCCTGTTCTACTATAAATTCACGGACGACAATTACACGGAAGCTCCCTCCAACGTCATTGTCGATCGCGCCTGGGTGCGGAACTGGCCCGGGCATCGGGGAGAATTCACCCTGGAGAAAACGGTGCTGACCGGCATCACCCTGACGGAAGCGCAGTCACAGGCTGAAGAAATGATGGCACAGCTGGGCATTGACGCCAACCAATACATCTGTACGGAGGCCCTTGATCTGAGCCTTGACCGGATCCGGGCCATGGGCGCGATCTGGGAGCAGGCAATCAAGGACGGGACCTTCCTGACAGATGACGACTACCGGCCATACGATTACAGCGCCATCCCGACCGGCGAGGAAGGATACTATCTGGCATACAGTCCGCTGGGCGTGGATACCTCCCCGGCCGGCGGACGCCACAGCGTTATCTTCTTTGTCAACAGCCGCGGCATCGTGTATGCCGCCGTTAGGAACCGTTTCACACGGGGAGAAACGGTGAGCACACCTGAAACCCTGATCACGCCGGACGCAGCCATTGCTGAGCTCACAAAGGAACTTGGCCGCTCGCTCTCCTGGTATGACCGTGATATCAAATCCATCCGAAAGGCCGCCCTGACCTATGAAGCCGTCCGTGCCGGCAACAAAGCCGACGGCATGGTCTTCGTACCGGTATGGATGATCCTTTATCAAGACACATCCGCCGTTGTGAGCGATTCCGCCTGCTATGCGCTGATCAACGCAGTGGACGGCACGCTGATCGACGCTTCATTCCGTTGAGCGGAAAAGAAGGACCCGCAACAAAAAAGGGGATGTTGCATATATGCATGAACACCCTCATCCGTCACACTTTCGGCGCGCCACCTTCCCCCCGATTTCGGGGGAAGGTGGCCGAACAAAGTGAGGTCGGATGAGGGCTGTTACA
>JBGUIY010000308.1:0-9813 GCA_045113475.1 Christensenellales bacterium
CTGGATCAGGGCACGGGCGTCCGGTGTGCCGGTGCGCATTTCCGCGCTGATCGGCATGCGGCTGCGCCATATTTCCCCGCCCAAGATCGTTGACAGCTACATCCGCGCCCGCAAGGCCGGCCTGGAGCTGACCACCGACGAGCTTGAAAACCATTACCTGGCAGGCGGCAACGTGGAGCGCGTGGTGAGCGCCCTGATCTCCGCGCACCAGGCGGGCATCAACTTGGCTTTCAAAACCAGCTGTGCCATCGACCTGGCCGGCCGCAACGTGCTGGAGGCCGTGCAGATGAGCGTCGTGCCGAAGGTCATTGAAACGCCGCCTGTCGCCGCCATCGCCAAGGACGGCATCGAGCTGCGCGCCAAGGCCCGTGTGACGGTGCGCACCAACATCGACCGCCTGGTCGGCGGCGCCGGTGAGGAAACCATCATTGCCCGTATCGGCGAAGGCATCGTTACCACCATCGGTTCCTCCCTCTCTCATGAAGCGGTGCTCGAGAATCCTGACCTGATTTCCCAGACCGTGCTGGGCAAGGGCCTTGACGCCGGTACGGCGTACGAGATCCTTTCCATCGATATCGCCGACGTGGACGTCGGCCGCAACGTCGGCGCCCAGCTGCAGATGGACCAGGCGGAGGCTGACCGCCGCATCGCCCAGGCGAAAGCCGAGGAGCGCCGTGCCATGGCCGTGGCCCACGAGCAGGAAATGAAGGCCGCTGTGCAGGAGATGAGAGCGAAGGTCGTAGAAGCGGAGGCGCAGGTGCCTCTGGCAATGGCGGAAGCCCTCAAATCCGGCAAGCTGGGCGTGATGGATTATTACAAGATGCAGAACACCATCGCCGATACCGATATGCGCAACGGGATCGCCCACGCCGCCGCCCCGACTGTGAACAACGCCAGCGACACGGGCAAGAAAGCGTAAAGCGATTCCCTGAAGGGAAGGAGTACGACGTATGGAAATTGTCGTATACCTGATCATCCTGGCCATTGGCCTGGCTATGAGCGCGTCCAAAAAGAACAAGCAGACCAGCCAGCGGGCAAACCGTCCCGCGGTCCAGCCGAGGCCGGCCGCTCCCGCCGCTCAGTCTGCCAAGCGTCCGCTGACGCAGGAAGAGATCAAAAAAGCCGTTGAAGTGCTGATGAAGGAGCGTACCGCGAGACAGGCGTCCGCGCATGCGGCCGTGAAAAGCGCGCCTCCGGCGGCTCAGCCTGCCTATGAGGAAGGGTTCTATCAGGGCACTTCATACGGAGACGAAGGCGTGGACCCGTGCCATGACGAGATGTACGAAGCCCGCCATACGGCCGCGGAGGAGCCCGCGGCTGAAGCGGCGCCTGCCTTCCAGCTGGCGTTCACTAGGGACAGCGTGCTGAACGGCGTCATTATGAGCGAAGTGCTTAATAGGAGAGTATAACTGCCAGTCCACCGGGCCGGCGGCACAGCGCCGCTGACCCGGTGGCTTATTGTTTTTAAGGGAGAAAACGGAATGTACATCATAGCGCAGGACGGCAGCGGCGATTTTACGACGGTTCAGGCAGCGGTCGATGCCGTCCGGGGCGGAGACAGAGCGCCGACGATCCTGCTCATCCGGCCGGGAGTATACCATGAGCGGGTCGCGATCCATAAGAACAACCTGCGCATCGTCGGCGAGGACAGGGACAGGACGGTCATCACGTACAGCGCCTGCGCCAAAGACCCGGCGGAGGACGGCAGCGAGCGCGGCACCTTCCTTTCGTTTACGGTCATCGTGACGGGAACGAACGTGGAGCTGGAGAACCTGACGATCCGCAACGACGCCGGGGAGGGGAAGGTTGTTGGGCAGGCAGTGGCCCTGTACGCGGCCGGAGACCGCGGCGTATACCGGAACTGCCGCCTGATCGCCCATCAGGATACGCTGTTTACCGGCCCGCTGATGCCCAGCGTGGTCGCGGATATAGCGCCGAGGCAGGGCGCCGCCGAATGCAAACCTGCCTGCAACGAGTGCACGGAGACTTACAGCCGCGAATACTTTGAAAACTGTTATATCCAGGGCGACGTCGACTTTATCTTCGGCTCCTACCGCTGCTGGTTCGAGGGCTGCACCCTGTATATGAACAAACGGGGCGGATACTACACCGCAGCGAATACGCCGGAGACCCAGCGCTGGGGATACGTGTTCCACCGCTGCCGCCTGACCGGGGAGTGCGCCCAAGGTGCGGGCTTCCTGGGGCGGCCCTGGCGCAGATTTGCCCGCACGCTCTTCCTGGACTGCGAAATGGACGAGCATGTAGCTCCGCAGGGCTTTACCGACTGGGACGCCATCCGCATCGTCACGGACCGGTATGGGGAGTACGGAACGAGCGGCACCCGGGCGGACCAGAGCACGCGCCATCCGGCGCAGAAGCGGCTCTCGGCCTGGGAGGCCGGGCGCGTGACCCTGCCGGAGGTTATCGGCGGCTGGGACGGCTGGCGGCCGGACCGCCGCGTGCCGACCTGGTACCTGTGCGGTGATTCCACCATGGCGGATTACGGGCCCGACCGCGCGCCGATGGCTGGCTGGGGCCAGATGCTGCAGTGCATGACGGAAGAGAACGTATATATCGAGAACGACGCTGTCAACGGGCGTTCCAGCAAAAGCTTCATCGATGAGGGACGGCTGGACAGCATCAGGGCCTGTATCCGAGCCGGAGACCGGATGGTCATCTGCTTCAGCCACAACGACGAGAAACCGGATCCCGCCCGGCATACCGATCCAGCGGATACCTTTTCCGCGTATCTACTTCGGTATATAGAGACGGCAAGACAAGCCGGGGCGGAGCCGGTCCTGGCCACGCCCATCGCCCGCAGGCATTTCGACGGCCAGGGGGTCCTGACCGCTACCCACGGAGATTATCCGGACGCCATCCGCAAACTGGCAAGGGAACAGGAACTGCCATTGGCGGATCTGGAAAAGGCGACCATGCGCCTGTTCCGGGCTGAAGGCCCCGAAGGGACGAAAGCGATATTCTGCCATCTGCCCGCGGGTACGCCGAATTATCCGGAAGGCGCGGCGGACAACAGCCATCTGCAGGAGGACGGGGCCGCCCGCATCGCCCGGCTGTTCCTGGACCTGCTGAAATGTCCGGAGCAGAATCAGGATGACGAAACCTACGTAAAGGCTGAAGACTGTGATAACCTGATAGCCAGGGAGGACAGCGTTGTGGACCACTGATCCCCCTTTCGCGAACTGTACAAAAAATGTGATGGATGGCTGCCGTACAGCATCCGGTACCGATCGATGATGGAGAAAAAGACATGAAACTGCTTTATACTTCGTCCCGCAGCTGCACCGTGCTCCTGGATGAACAGGGGGATTATTTTGCGCGGAAGCCCTACCGCCTGACGCTCAACGGACAGCCGGTCGGGCACGAGCGGCAGTCGGTCCTGTCGCTGTTCGGGCTGTGGCCCGACCGGGAGTACGAGCTTCTGTACGAAGCGGAAGGGGAGCCCACCGAGCGCCTTTGCTTCCGGACGCAGCCGGAGACCTGCACCTTCGACGTGCGGCGCTTCGGCGCGAAGGGCGACGGCGTGACGGAGGACACCGCGGCGCTGCAGTCGGCCATTCTCTGCTGCCCCGCGGGCGGACGCGTGCTGCTGACGAAGGGCACCTATCTGACCGGGCCGCTTTTCCTCAAGAGCCACGTCACGATCGAACTGAAAAAAGGCGCGGAACTGCGCCTGACGACGGACGTCAGCCGGTTTGCGGTGCTTCCGGGTATGACACGCACCACGGACGAGGCCGGGGAGGTGCTGCTGGGCAGCTGGGAGGGGAATCCCCTGGATACCTACGCTTCCGCCCTTACAGGCATCGGGGTCACTGACGTGAACATCGTCGGCGAGGGTGTGGTGGATGGGTGCGCCCAGAAGGGCGAATGGTGGACGGAATACCGCAAGATCCCGGTCGGCCCCTACCGACCCCGGCTTTTCTACCTGAAGGACTGCGAGCGAGTCACAGTTCAGGGCATCACCTTCCGCAACAGCCCGGCCTGGAACCTGCACCCTACCTTTTCCAGTGAGCTGAACTTCCTGAACGTGCGGGTGGAAGCGCCGGCGGACAGCCCCAATACCGACGGTTTCGATCCGGAAAGCTGCGAGCATATCCGTATGTACGGAACCGTGTTTTCCGTCGGGGACGACTGCATCGCCCTGAAGGCCGGTAAGATCTATATGGGCCAGACCTATCACAGGCCGTGCCGGGACATTGAGATCGCCTGGTGCCAGATGCTGGACGGTCACGGCGGCGTTACCGTGGGCAGCGAAATGGCCGGCGGCGTCTGCGACGTCCGTGTGCACCACTGCCGAATGGTGGGCAACGACCGGGGCCTGCGCATCAAAACGCGCCGGGGCCGCGGCAAATACGCGGTGATCGACCAGATCCGCTTCGAGGATGTCAGGATGATCCGCGTCAAGGCGCCGCTGGTGGTCAACGCTATGTACTACTGTGATCCGGACGGCCGTACGTCCTACGTGCAGAGCCGTGAAAAGCAGCCGGTGACGGACGGCACGCCGACGGTGGGCAGCATCGTATATGAACGGGTGGAGGCCACGGACTGCACCGCCTGCGCCGCCTATATTCTGGGTCTGCCGGAACGTCCGGTGGAAAGCATTACCCTGCGGGACTGCCGCTTCACCTTTGCCGACGATACCGCGCCGATGGTCCCCGCCATGGCGGACGGCGTGGAGGCCTGCGCCGCGCAGGGTGTCGTGGCCCAGTATGTGAACCGCCTTACCCTGGAAAATGTGACGATGGAAGGCATTGCGGGGGAAAGGCTGAAGCTCGAAGAAGTTGAAAGCGTACGGGACGAACAGAGTCCCGAATAAAAAACGAATGGCCATAGCGGGCGGACCGGCTATGGCCATCAATTTATGTTATGCCGATGAAACTCAGAAGACGCTTAAGAAACCGGCGGATCGGCGTCATTTAACCGACTTTGGCGTGAAATCGTAAGGCAGCAGGCCGTCCAGCTGCATTTTCTTGACCAGGGCGTCCGCCTGGGAGCGCATGTCGTTGGCGTTGTCGGTTTCCAGCTGGCCCAGGATTTGCTGGAGCGCCTGGGGGAGAACGCCGGAGAAGACGTCCTCGGTCGCCTTGACGGCTGCCTGGGAGCTCGGCGAGGACAGGGGCAGGGATTGCATGTACTTGCTGAGCAGCTCGTCCGTCATGGGCAGGTAGCAGTCCCGCAGCGAACGCACGCAGCCCAGACGGGCCTTTTCCGGGGACTGCTGCAGCACGTTCCGGATCTTTGAGAGTTTCTCGGCGATCGTCCGCAGCGAGGGGGTGATCCGCGCCGTTTCCAGCTGGCTGGCCAGCGTTTCCAGGCGGTAGATCTCGGTCGCCAGTTCGTCGAGCAGCGGGTCCGTCTGCTTTTTCGGCTTTTTGCGGTTATCCGCGTTCTCATGGATCTCGTCGATCAGATCGGCAATGCGCGGCAGATCGTTGTCACGGATCACCCGGATCGCGCTGTCTGCCTGCGCGTTCCAGCTTCGGCTGCCGGTCTGGGCGGAGGGCATTCTGCTCAGGTAGGTGTTCAGGTCGCGGTGGGTGGTCTGAAGCACGGGCAGCATCTGCCGGCTGACCAGGTTGGGGTGCGCAAACAGCGCGCTGAACAGGCTTTCCAGATAGTTTTCCAGCGACGTGAGGACGCTCAGGGCGTCGTTGATCTGATTGACCTGATCCTGAATAATCTCCGATGGGTCGATCAGGTCCCGGAGCAGCATGCGCGCGCGGTTCTTCAGTCCGTAGTTCCAGGGTTCGCCGGAAGGATCCAGGATATCGTGCATAAAGGATCCCACGGCTCTTGAACGGGCGGAACTGGCACGGCTCTGGGTGGAGGCGGAGGAGGTCATTTTCTGCAGGAGCGTCATGGCCTGCCGGGTATCGCGCAGCAGCGCGTCCCCTTCCTGGCATACATAGGCGAAAGGAAGATGGCTCTCGTCCAGGACGAGCATCCGGATCCCCTGGTGCACAAAGGGCTGGCGTTCGCCGAACAGCCCTCTTTTTTTCATCTTTTCGATGTTGCGGGGCACGGCGGCGGTCGATACGCGCATCAGCTTGGCTGCCTGTGCGACAGGCATGGCGGGGAGTCCTTCGAACACTTCCATCAGTCGCTTATGCTGCCCGGCGATCGGGTTGAACAGACTCATTTCCGTCTCCTTTCGGGAAATCAGTATCGTTCCATATTGTACACGCAAATCTGCGCGGTTTCAATCATTTTTTTCAGATTTGCATATATCATTTATTGTGAAAATGTGCTATAATCCTTGCCATGCTGCGCCTGCGCGGTGAATCAAACGAACGGGAGAAACGACAAGGATATGAACAGAAAAGAACTGGCAGAGATCAAGCGCCGTCTGGATAAGGATAAAGGGAACATCAGCTGCATACGCGGCTGTTACGTAAACGCGAAGGGTGAAGTCATTTCCGTATTCCGCCGTGCCGTGGGGCCGATGGGGGAGGACGAACTCAGGCAGTTTTATACGCTGTTCAAAAAGGTGCTGAGCGGCGTGCCGGGCAAGAACGGCATCGACGTGGTGTTCACCGCCGAACAGATGACGGAGGGCCAGGCGCACCCGCTGCTCATGGAGCTGCGGGATTCCGCCGCTTCGGACGAAACTGCGGTCAGCGAACTGTACCAGCGCATCATCGACAATTACCATTCCGAGGACGACTATGCCATCCTCCTGCTGAGCGACGTGTACGACGTGCCGCAGCGCGGCGCGGACGGGCACCGGCGCGAGGATGAGGACGGCGTTTTTACCTATATACTGTGCTGTGTCTGTCCGGTCAGGCAGGCCAAGTCTGGCCTCATGTACAGCGCCGAAGAGCAGGATTTCCGGGATATGACCTGCGGCCGCGCGCTGATGGCGCCGGAGCTCGGCTTCATGTTCCCCGCTTTCGACGACCGGGCCAGCAACATCTACAACGCGCTTTACTATGTCCGCAGCGCGGATGACCTGCACCAGGATTTCGTGGACGCGGTATTCGCTGCCGATCTGCCCATGGCGGGCCCCGCCCAGAAAGCGGCCTTTGACGACATCCTGCAGGAGACCCTGAAGGAAGACCTGAGCTTCCCCGTGATGCAGGCGGTCAACGACCGGCTGCGGGAAAACGTGGAGATCAAGAAGCAGGACAAGAGCGGCGAAACGCCGGTCATCACTGCGCCCGAGGTCAAGACCATCCTGGCGGACTGCGGCCTGCCCCTGGAAAAGCTCGAGGCTTTCGAGGACGCTTACGAGACCCATTTTGGCCGCGGAACCAGCCTGAGCGCCGCCAATATTGTGGACACGCGGCGGCTGGAAGTGAAAACGCCCAATGTGACTATCCAGGTAAACCCGGACTTCAGTGATCTGGTGGAAACCAGGATCATCGACGGGAAAAAGTACATCATGATCCGCGCGGACGAGGACGTTATGATCAACGGCGTGGCGGTGAATATCCGCGAAGAGTAATGCCCGAAATTGCCCTTTTCCGCGGTTTATGGCCAGACAGGGGAAGCCGCTTTTGGACTGGCCCGGAATTGTCCAACAAATTTTCAAATTTTTTTGCTGAAAACGTTTATACGGTGCAGGATTCTTTCAAAATACATCGAATATAAATGATGTTTAAAGTGCCGCCCCCGGACAGCAACCCGGACAGCGCTAATAACGTATGGAGGATGCGTATGACGAAGAAGGATATGATTCATGCAATCGCAGACAAAACCGGCATGCCGCTGAAGGAGTCGGAAATCGCTTTCACCGCGATGGTCGATATCATCGTCGATGAGATCGCCGCTGAAAAGAAAGCCAGCGTCAGCGGTCTGGGGACTTTCGAGGTCCGCAATCGCAGCGCCCGCAAGGGCCGCAATTTCCGCACCGGCGAAGCCGTAAAGATTCCCGAGAGCAATTCCGTGGGATTCCGTGCCGGCAAGAACCTCAAGGAAATGGTCAATAAGGACTGACCTGATCGGGCCGTAAAAAAGGATGCTCCGTCACGCGCGGGACATCCTTTTTTCATTATGCGGAGCGCTGCTCCCATACGCCACTTTTGCGGCTGATCCGGCGGATTTTGGCCCCGCGAACACCACTTTTACAGAAATATGGTTGCAATATTCCCAAAAACTGTTATACTGTAGCCATCCCGGCAGGGGAAAACGTGCCCGGCGGGATAGAAAGGACGGGAAGTATGTATCAGTACGCGGCGCAGAACCGGCATGCGGCGGGCAATTTCCGCCTCAGGTACAAGGTGCTGCTGGTGGCGGTGGTCCTGCTCCTGGCGGCGACTGTCGTGCTGTCGGTTTTTACAATATCGGGCAACAGCTTTAAGGCGAAGAGCAGGGATCAGTATACACAGGCGATGAGCAGCAACGTTGCCAACGCGATCTCAGTCGTCAACCGGCTGGACAGCGTGACCGTTTCCACCACTTCCCAGCGCCTGGGCGTGGTGCGCCAGTATGTATACGCCCTGGATCAGATCAACCGGATCAGCATCCAGATGTTCGGGGAAGGCGGCAGGTATGTGCCGGACGACGCCTTTACGGCCCTGTACGCAGATCTGGATAATTATGAGACCCTGGTGCAGAGCGCAAAAAGCTCCACGGTGGAAACCCGGGAGCTGCTGATCACGCATCTGAAACTGGTTCAGGGATATATCACGGGAGCACTGGTCAGCTGAGGGTGGCTGCGCAGGCGACAAACGCGCCGGGAAACTCCCCGCGCAGGACGCGCGCGGCTTCGGCAGCCTGCGCGCCGGATGAATAAGCGCCATAGACCACCGCACCGCTGCCGGTCATCAGCGTATAGAGCGCGCCGCTCGCTTCGACGGCGCGCTTTACGTTTGCCAATTCGGGGGAAAGGCTTTCCGCGGCCGGATACAGGGCGTTTCCTGAAAGCGGTGACGCTGCCGCAAGATCGCGCTGTCCGAGTCGGACCTGCAGCGCGGGCACATTCACGCTCACCGGCGCCATGGCGTCCGAGCGTTTATAGACGCTGCCGGTGTTCAGCCCCGGCGTCGCTTTCACCAGTACCAGCGGGATCCCGGCCGGGAGGGCGGCAGGGGTCAGCCGTTCCCCGATGCCCTGGACACGGGCCGGTTTTCCTGACAGGAAAAAGGGAACATCGGCGCCCAGTTTCAGGGCGATTTCCGCCAGTGCCCCGTCGCTCAGATCCAGGTGCCAGAGGCGGTTCAGCAGATTCAGGGCCGCGGCCGCGTCGCTGCTGCCGCCGCCGAGCCCGGCACCCTGGGGGATCCGCTTGACCAGGGTCAGCCGCGCGCAGGCATCCGGCCTGAAAGCCTGGAGCGCCCGAGCCGCCCGCAGCACCAGGTTGTCCTCCGGCGCTCCCTCCACGGTCTGGCCGGCGACCCGAAGCGTCAGCCCGCTGCCCGGGGCGGCGTACAGCGTGTCGTACAGCGAAACGCGCTGCATCAGCATGTCCAGCAGATGGTAGCCGTTCTCCGTTTTACCGGTGACGGACAGACACCAGTTGATCTTGGCATAGGCCTGAATGCCCAGAAATCCCTTGATTCCCATTCTCTTCTCCTGCGGTGCTGAAACCGGACGGTTTATTCGGACTTTTCCGCCAGCTTCAGCGTGAACTCGAAGGCCGCGCCGGTCTCCGCGGCGGCCAGCTGGATATGCTCGCCGTGCTTTTCGACGATCTTTTTGCAGATCGCCAGGCCCAGTCCGGTGCCGTGGCCCGTGGTGTGGGCCTTGTCCGCTTTGTAGAACCGGTCGAAGACGTGCGGCGCGTCCTCGGCGCTGATGCCGGGGCCGCTGTCGGAAATACGGAACACCGCCTTCTTCTGGTCCGTACGGGTGCTC
>JBGUIY010000309.1:0-2655 GCA_045113475.1 Christensenellales bacterium
TACTATGCCTGCTCCGATCAGGTGCTGTCCGGTCTCGGGCAGATGTACGCCGCCGGCGGCGCCATGACCGAAAACATTGACCGCGCCGGCGGTGCGGGGACCGCGGCTTTTGCCGCTGAAGCCATCAGGGCGTTCTGCAAAGAATAATACTGTTCTGCAAAAACGTACTGACCGCCATGCCGGGCTCGTCCGGCATGGCGGTCAGCATAAGTTCAGGCAGTGAGCAGCATGCTCCACAGGAAGATGGCCGGGATGGAACAGAGGGTGGTAAAGATCACCAGCTGGGTGGCGAACTCCGGGTCGCGAGCGTACTTGGCGGACAGCATGGTGGTCGTCGCGCCTGCGGGCATGGCGGCCAGCAGTACGCTGACGCCGGTCACGGCTTTGCTGACGGACAGGGCCAGGCACGCAAGCCACACCACCAGCGGCATCAGCACCAGGCGGTGCACCGTGAAAAGCGCGATGGTTTTATCCACGAGGTGCCGGACGTCCAGCTCGCTCAGGATCATGCCGATCATCAGCATGGTCAGCGGCGTGTTGCAGCTGCCGATGGTTTTGACCGGCGTCTGCAGAAACGCGGGGATCTGCCAGCCGGCCGCCATCACGAGGATGCCCAGCACGCAGGAAATGATGCAGGGATGGGTCGCGACCTTCCTGAGCGTCGCCTTTTTGTCGGAAACGCCGGAATAGATGGCCAGCCCCTCGGACCACATCATGATGCGCTGGGGGATCAGGTAGATGCTGGTCAGCATCAGGCCGGTCATGCCGAATACGCCTTCGGTGACGGCATTGCCCAGGAAGCCCGCGTTGGAGCAGATCATCGCATAGGCGAGATTCACGCGCCGGTCAGGCGTCTCCTTCGGGAAGGCGAACTTGCCGTAGATCAGCGAAAGCACCTGAATGCCGATGGAGATCAGCAGCACCGCCAGATAATCGCTCCCGCTCACGCCCGTGTGTGCCCCGAGGAACGAATTGAATATGCTGCAGGGCAGCACCACGTAAATGACCAGGTCGGTGATGACGCGCTCGGCCTCCTTGCCGACGATCCTGATCCTGCGGATCAGGAAACCCACCGCGATCATCACGAAGATGTTGAATTCCAGCGACCAGAGCTTAGCCATGACGCGTCAGCCCCACTGCAGCTCTTCCAGCTTGCGGGCGATGGCGTCCGCGGTGGGCGGGCAGCCCATCACGCACTGCTCCGCGCCGCGGCAGCATTTGCCGATGCCCAGGCCGTCCAGGCGTTTGCCCTGCCAGCCCTGGCCGATATAGATATTCTCCTTCTCGCCGCAGCGGCTGGTGTACATGGCGCGGGCGAGGGCTGCGAAGCAGGCGGAGCAGGCCTGGTCCTGGTGCACGTTCCGGGTCAGCTTGGCTATGACGCCCTGGGGCTTCGGATAACCGGCCGCGTCGCTGGGCTGGTTCAGTTCCACCACGTCTTCGGCGGACCAGGCGGTGCTGCCGCCGCCCCAGCGGGCGCACATTTCGATATAGGGCACCTCGTCCGGATTCAGGCCCATCAGGGTGCGGCCGTAGGCGTCCAGCTGCACGGCGTCCGTGCCCAGATACATGCGGTTCGTCTGAACGGGGTTGCCGCCTTCCTCAAAGTCCAGGTCGCCGCAGATGCTGTCCACCACGGTCAGCCCCGGTTTCAGGACTGCGCCGAGGGCGGCGATGGGTTTCTGCAGGCCCAGAGCGTGGAAGCGCCGCTTTTCCCGGTCCGGCAGGCAGCCCTTCAGGTTCTTGATGGCGCAGGTCATCAGCGTCTGGCCGTGGCCCTTCAGCACCGGTAGGTCCACCAGCAGCCCCGCCTCCAGGGCGCGGCAGCAGATGTCGATATTCCCGATGGCGGTCTTGAACGGGCGGGTCTGGTCCTTCTTCAGGTCGAAGAAGGGCACGCCGTATTTCTCGCACACCTTGTCGTAACCCGCGCGGCGCATGGCGCGCATGGTCTCGTCGCCGACCCAGCTGCTCTCGATCACGCTGATGTCCTGAACGCCGTGATCCCTGAAGTACGCGATGCAGCCGCTGACCACGCCCGCGTGGGTGGTGGCGCCGTCCTCAGGCGTTCCGGCGATCACCAGGTTCGGTTTCAGGGCGACAGAACCGCCTGAAGGCACCAGACGTATCGCGTCTGATGCCTCCAGCAGCTTAACAGTCATTTCATGGGCGTCATGCCCGTAAATCTGATAGATTTTACTCATGATTCTCCATATATCTGATCATCGCGTTGGCGGCGTTCTTCGCGTCGTTCACCGCGTGGACCACGGTCAGCGAACCGTGCACCACGTCGCCGGCGGCGAATACGCCTTCCCGGGTGGTCATGTTGTTTTCGTCCACGATCAGCAGCCCGCGCTCGGTGGCCTTCAGGCCGTGGGTGGTGTTCACCAGCTTGTCCTTGGGCCGCTGGTTAATGGCGATGATGGTGGTGTCCGCGGGCACCAGCTCGTCCTCGCCCTCCACGCCGACGGGGCGGCCGTCCTCGTTGAGCACGGAGTTTTTGAACACCGGGCCTTCGGGGGTGATGCGCTGGATAGACTTGCCGAAGAAGAACTCCGCGCCGTCCAGCCGGGCGTATTCCATCTCGTGGTCGCTGGCGGGGGACTTGCTGCCGCGCTGGAACAGCAGCACGCGCTGTGCGCCGTGGCGGAAGGC
>JBGUIY010000310.1:0-2491 GCA_045113475.1 Christensenellales bacterium
GGCGGCCGCCAACAACGCCGTCGTCGCCATGAACGGCTCCGCCTTCACCCGCAGCAACAAGCTGCACTCCTTCGAGGTCCGCATGAAGATCGTGCGCCAGACCAAGACCAACAAGGACCTGGATATCCTGATCACCGATGAGAACGGCGATTTCCACGTGTTCCCCAAGTCCAAGGGCGCGGATACCTTTGAAAAGGATACCGGCCACGAGATCATCAACGCCTTCATGTTCGGGCCCGCCCTGGTCAAGGACGGCGAAGTGCTGACGGTGCCGAAGAAGTACGCCAACTACGCCGGCGACGCCAAGAATCCCCGCGCGGCCATCGGCCAGACGGACAAGCTGAGCTACGTCATGGTGGTGGCCGAGGGCCGCAGCAAGGACAGCGAAGGCTGCACCATCCAGCATCTGGCTGATTTCATGGGCAGTCTGGGCTGCACCCAGGCTTATAACCTGGACGGCGGCAACTCCGCCATCCTGGTCTTCAACAACGAGCCTTACAACAACAAAGCACAGGAACGTGACATCAACGACCTGATCTACTTCGCGAGCGCCGTGCCCGAGGAGGCCTGGAACTGATGTTCGCAGTACGTGAAGACGCGGTCCTGACGGAATTCCTCGGGATCCGCGTATACAGCTTCGGCCTCTGGATCGCCCTGGGAATGATCCTGGCGGCGGCGGTGCTGTTCTTCCTCAACCGGAAGACGAAGAAGCCCGAAGGCGCCGCGGCGCTGCAGAGCGTGCTGTGCATCGCCTGCGGCTGCGTGCTTTCCCGCGTCCTGTTCGGCCTGCTGGACGCCTCCCTGGGCCAGGTCATGCCGCTGTGGGCGATGGTCCGCCTGAACGTGGGCGGTTATTCGCTGTACGGTGCGCTGGCTGGTGCCTGCCTGGCCATGTGGATCGCAGCGAAGATCACCAAACGCCGTCCGGCCGAATATCTGGATATCCTGGCGCCCGCCTTCCTGGCTTTCACGGCCTGCGAGCGGCTGGGAGAAAGCGTGATCGACGGTTTCGGCTGGAGCCGCGGCCTGAAAAGCGGGTTCCTGCATCAGCCCTGGCTGGCGGTCGTGGACGATTACGAGTCCTGGTACCTGATGACCTGGCGCGTGGAATTCGTGATCGCCCTGATCCTGCTGGCGATCCTGATCGCGGATGTGCTGAAGCCCCATAAAGCGGGCCATACCTTCCTCAAATACATGATGCTCTTCGGCGCGATCCAGATCATTATGGAAAGCCTGCGCTACGACCAGCACATGACCGTGCGCAGCTTCGTGCGCATGGAGCAGATCTTCTCCATGGTGCTGCTGGGCGTCGCCGTCATCATTCTGGCCCTGCGCCAGTGGAAAAAGTGCCGCAACCTTGCGCTGGCGGCGCTGGTCAGCATCCCCGCCGTGACGGGCATTGCCGTGGGCATCGAATTCATGATCGACCGGACGGACATCAGCCGCCTGCTGCTGTACGCGGCGTTCATCGTGCTGGTGGCGGTGCCGGCGGTGCTGGGCTTCCGCCTGCTGAAGGAGGACCGGGCATGACGAAGGAGCAGATCGAACGCATCAACGAGCTGGCCCGGACGGGCCGGGAACGCGCGCTGACGCCGGAGGAGCAGGAGGAGCAGCGGGCTCTGCGCCGCCGCTATATCGACGAGTTCAAGGCGAATGTGAAGGCCACGCTGGATCATACCTACATCCAGGAGCCCGACGGCACCAAACGCCCGCTGCGCCGCCGGGAACCGCAGTAAATTCTGAAAAAAATTTCTGAAATTCGGGATAAAACCGAAGGGGTATTACGTCTTTATGAATGAGTGGGAAGCGCCGCGGGACGAGCGTCCGCCCATGTCGTACTACGACGGGCTGTACCACGAGTACGCGACCGGGCTCCTGCGGCTGTGCTACTACTACCTGGGTTCCCGGGAACAGGCGGAGGACGTGGTCCAGGACGTGTTCGTCCGGCTGATTTCCTCCGGCATCGCCATCAAGCCGGGCAGCGAGAAAGCCTATCTGCTGAGGGCGGTGGTCAATCACTGCAAGGACGTCTGGCGCAGCGCCTGGGCGCGGCGCATGGTGTTCGGGAGCGCCGCTCTGGAGCTGACTCCGGATCCGCGCGACGTGCAGGACGGCCTGGAAAAGGCGGAGCTCATGAAAGCCGTCAACCGGCTGCGGCCGGATTACCGCGAAGTGATCCTGCTGTTTTACTACCAGAACTGCACCATCGAGCAGATCGCTCAGGTGCTTAATGTGCCCTCGGGCACGGTATCGAGCCGCCTGACCCGCGGGCGGCAGAAACTCAGGGAAATCCTGGAAGGGAAGTGAGTCGTCTGTGACATTGGATGAACGTCTGAATCATATGCGTCAAGCCGCCGATGAGCTGGCAGCCGATGTCCAAGCGGATGAAAGGCTGTATCAGCGCATCCGGCATCAGGCCGCGGGAAGGGGCAGCGCGCGAAGGCGCAGGCCGTACCTGAAGGCGCTGATCCCGGCCGGCGCGGTCGCTGTG
>JBGUIY010000311.1:0-9324 GCA_045113475.1 Christensenellales bacterium
GTGCCAATATTTGTGGGAGAAAGAAATTGTACCGGGTGATGATCATGTTATGATTTGCCTTGAAGTCGTAGGCGGGCATATAGAGAAGGAATATATGGAGGATATGTTTGGAGGTAAAGGGGTGCTTTACAATGTCCATTATCCGATAAATCCAGAAGATGTGAAAGAAAAAGATTGCGATTACGTAGCTGCACTTAGGAAAGTAAATCAATCCAGCGAATATTGATCATATACAAGACAGCGCAATGCTGAAGGCAGTGACAAATTCCAGTCTATGCGTCTTGAATTCAGACAGTTCCATCTGTCCAGCATGATATCGTCAGCTGCTTATCCATGGCAGTATTATTCTATATCTTGGCGGCCTATGCTCCCTTCTATTGATTTGTGCGGTATTGCCATAGATGAGAATTATGAATTGGATATTACGGATTAACGTCTGCATCATGAGATCTGTCTGAGTGATGCCAGAAAAGTGGCACCTGAAAAAACTGAAGACCTTGATCCTGCATCCGCCGAAAGTAAAAAAGATTATTGATCATAAGATGGACAATAGATCATAAACAAAATCCGGTATCTTTTACTATTACAATTCTGAGTTTCACCCTATTATTGCCATCTGTCAGTCTGTATGGTATAATCCTGATGCCACAGGAGAACCGTTAAGAGTTTGTTTTCAATCGTCAGAACAGGAGGGCTTGTGATGTTTGGTTTCACCTATTACACTCCGACCAAAGTGATTTTCGGCAAAGACACCGAGCAGCAAATCGGAAAGCTTGTTCAGGAATACGGCGGAAAACGGATCCTGATCCATTACGGCGGATCAAGCGCGATCAAATCCGGACTGATCGGGCGAATCAAGTCTTCGCTGGATCAGGCGGGGATCTTTTATGTTGAACTCGGCGGCGTCGTGCCGAATCCCCGGCTGGGAAAAGTGCGGGAAGGCATCAAACTGGCGCAGGAACACGGCGTCGACTTTATCCTGGCCGTAGGCGGCGGCTCCGTCATCGACTCCGCAAAAGCGATCGCTTATGCGCTGGCCGATCCGAAGCAGGACGTCTGGGAACTGTTTCTGCGGAAACGCCGCGCAGCAGGCTGCCTGCCGATCGGCTGCGTACTGACGATCGCCGCCGCCGGCAGTGAAATGAGCAACAGCTGCGTCATCACAAATGAGGAAACCTGGGAAAAACGCTCCTATAACGACGACATCGCGCGTCCGCGCTTCGCCGTCATGGATCCGGCCCTAACCTGCACCCTGCCGGATTACCAGACCGAAGCCGGCTGCGCCGACATCATGATGCACACCATGGAGCGCTACTTCACAAACGGCGGCAACATGGAACTGACGGACGAGATTGCCGAAGCGCTGCTGCGCACCGTCATGAAGCACGCCGAGATCCTGCACAAGGATCCGGAAAACTATGAATCACGCGCGGAAGTGATGTGGGCCAGCAGCCTCGCGCACAACGACCTGACCGGCTGCGGCAACGACGGCGGCGATTTCGCCACACACCTGCTGGAACACGAGCTCGGCGGCATGTTCGACGTCACCCACGGCGCAGGCCTGACCGCGCTCTGGCCCACCTGGGCGCGCTATGTATACAAGGACTGCCTGCCCCGCTTTGTGCGTTATGCCGAAAAGGTCATGGGGGTAGTGGATCACGGCCAGGGAGACGATCAGATCGCGCTGGAAGGCATTGCACGCATGGAAGATTTCTATCATCGCATCGGCATGCCCGTCAATATGCGTGAGCTTGGCATAGAGCCCACCGAAGACCAGATCCATGCGCTCGCCGATGGATGCGCCAAAGCCTCCGGCGGCAGCAAAGGCAGCGCCAAAGTGCTTTATCGCGAAGACATGGTGAATATTTACCGTCTTGCGAAATAAACCATCACATATACGAAAAGCCGGGACCCGCATTTGTACGGGCCCCGGTCTTTATTCATTGTAATACCAGCTGTTCTCTTCCCATTCATGTTCAGTGGGATGGGTTTCGCCAATGACTGCCTCCGGTATATCTTTCACTGTATCGCAGTCGATCAGCGCGATCCATGCACCGTCCGGCTGCCTGCCGATCAGCCACACCGGCTTATACTCAGGGATGGACCGCCCCTCTTCACTTTCAATCAGCGCCCAATAATCATAGGTCGGGAAAGTACACACGACCTGCTCAGTCTCGCCGCCGAAAGCGAGATCCTGTGTATGAAACCATCCGGCCGTGCCCAGTTCGCCGGAACCGATCTGCAGCTGCGTCCATTGTTCATCCCGGCTCAGAACCCGCCCCGGAAGCCTCTGGAAACAGTTTCCCCGCACCGTTCCATCCGGCGCGTCATACATTGCCGCCCCCTCGTGCCTGACGCAGGCCCAGTCGCCGGCATCAAGCAGCGCAACCGCGCCGTCAAAATCCGGCACCGAATCAAAATCGATTTCAGGAAAAGTGAGCGCAAAGGTCGGCGTTCCATAATGCCAGGCGTCGTTATTCCGGTATGGTTCAAATTCTGCGGCCTGGGTGTCCAGTAATCCTTCTGCAATGATGGCATAACGGAAATCATCGATGGGATCATGCTGTATCAGGTGCCAGACTCCCTGCCCGTCGCGTTCCAGGTATTCCTGTCCCGAGGCTGAAAAAACCTCCATGAAATCCTCACCGGAATGATAATCGTTATAACTGAGTTCCTTCTGCCAGCGCGAAGCTGTCACAGCGCCATAGTCCGTTCCGTCCCAATCCGCGATCCTCAAAGTTTGCTTTCCGGCCTCATTTTCCGCGATCCAGAGCAGATAGCCGGGATAAGGAAATATCTGGCGTACCGTTTCGCCTTCCCCCGTTTCCGGCGGTATGCATTCGCCCAGTATCGCGTTTTCTCTCAGAAAACGATCAACACCCGAGTCTTTTCTGCCCGGGGTATCTGTCCCCGCAATCACAGTGCGCATAAGTTCCGTTCCCGCCGCAGTCAGCGGGATCGGCGCTAGCTCTGTCATTGACCATTCCGCTTCGCTGATGCTCTCCGCCGACAGTTTCTCCCCCGAAACATAAATCTCCCGGGTTTTCAGCATCCGGTTTTCTTCCGCCATCAGCAGCAGGTCAAAATGCTCCATGCCGCCGCTGACGAACGAATGAGCATGTGTTGCCCTCCAGCCGTCATATCGTATTCCAGCAGCGGAAACCAGTGCCTGTCTGACTGCGTCCATCCTGTTCACGCTGTCTGCACCAGCCAGCACAGCTGAAACGCATACAGCCATCATTACCAGCAGCGCTGTTACTTTCTTCATCACGGAAACACCTCTATTGTACAAATCCCTTCAGAAGAATCATCATAAATACAGGCGTATCTTCAAGCTACGCCCTGTTTCTGCGTCTATTCTTTCTGATCAGTATACTGATTGCCGCAGCAGCGCCTAATATCAGCATAATGACAAGTACGACCATCCTGAGTCCCAGCAGCAGGCCAGCGAAGGATAACAGCCAGACGATGACCCCCGGCTGTCCCAGGCAGGGAATCGGCCTCGGACCGAGATCATACTCCACGATCCAGCCGTCGCTGGTGATCTTGGCTGGTATATAGCTGCCGCTGCCGATATTATGTACATTCGGTATACTGCTGAACTTGTCCGGATTGCTGAGACCGATCGCGAATACTGCCCTGAACGCCGTGTCCCCTTCCGGTACGTTGCAGCCTGTCCTTTTTCCAGCTTTGTCAAAGACTATCCATTCTGCCATTCCCCATTTTGTCCATTCCGGATCGCACCAGTCATAGGCGCAGACCAGCGTATATCCGTCAGACTGATACCACCGCAGATTCCCGCTATAACTGTCTGCGCCAGCATGGCTCCCCCAAAGGCGCTCGACTTCCTCCGCTGTCATGCCCACGGCCGGCTGTTCCGGCGCCGCCGGCACTGTTTCGGGCAGCACGAGGAGAAGGATCATCAGGAAAAAGGTCATTCCGTACATCATTTTTCTACCTTTTCTCATCCTCTTCGTCGGAATCCGCAAGCGGCGACATCCCGGGAGACTTCTTATGTGCAGTGAGTACCGGTTGTTCTACGGTGATACCGTCAGAACCGTTGGGCGGATGTTCCGTCAGCATGCTTGTAATGGGCTGTCAGTTCCATTATATTATATATGGAAACCCGATCCTGTTCAATGTACAGGCAAAGGTTTTACAGTTTTTCAGGCTTCTTTTTCAGTTGACACCTCAGACGCGAAACATTTTGTTCTTTTTTGTTAAAAAAAGCTTGCATTTTTGCTGCACTTTATGGTAATATACCCTTTGTGACAAACGGGCGGTCCGCTGCGGCGAGATAACCGGTTTCCGGTTTGCCGTAAGAACGTCTATGAGGGAAGGAGGAAACTGACATGAGTGAAATTATCCGTTCTATCGAACGGCAGCAGCTCCGTACCGATCTGCCTGACTTCCGCGTTGGCGACACCGTTCGTGTGTTCGTCAAGGTCGTCGAAGGCAGCCGCGAACGTCTTCAGGCGTTCGAGGGTGTGGTGATCGCAAAGCGCAACGGCTCCAGCCGTGAAACCTTTACCGTTCGCCGCGTCTCCTATGGTATCGGTGTTGAACGCACGTTCCCGATCCATTCCCCGCGCGTGGATTCCATCAAGATCATCCGCCGCGGCCATGTCCGTCGGGCAAAGCTTTATTATCTGCGCGGCCTGCAGGGCAAGGCGGCCAAGATCAAGGAAGCCGATCGTCGCTGATAACATGCTTTACGCTGGAAAAGACTGCTCACGCAGTCTTTTTCACTTTACAGACATCATTGGAGAGGGTTATGTTAAGGGCAGTTTTATTAGGCACAGGCGGGATGATGCCGCTCAGGGAACGGGCGCTGACCAGTCTTGCCGTTTCCTGGAACGGGCACAGCGCCCTGATCGACTGCGGCGAAGGCACACAGGTGCAGATCCGCAGCGCCGGGATCTCCTTCAAATCCATCGATCTGCTGCTGCTGACGCATTATCACGCCGACCATGTCAGCGGCCTGCCCGGGCTGCTGCTCTCCATCGGAAACCAGGGCAGGACCGAACCGCTGACGATCGCCGGGCCTCCGGGCCTCAGGCATGTCGTGAACGGGCTCAGGGTGATCGCTCCCGAACTGCCCTTCGAGATTGATTTCCGTACGATCTCCATGGATGAGCCGGCCGCTTTCACTTATGAAGGCATGACTTTCACCCCCTTTGGACTGGATCACAACATCCCCTGCCTGGGATATCGGCTGCATCTCCCCCGCGCAGGCAAATTCGACCCGGAACGGGCAGTCAAGAACGGCGTTCCCCTGGCTTGCTGGTCTCCGCTCCAGAAACAAACAGAAGTTGTGTACGAAGGTACGTGCTATACTCAGGATATGGTCATGGGGCCTCCAAGACGCGGGCTGACCGTGGTATACGCGACGGATACCCGGCCTGTTCCGGTCATCTCAGAAATGGCAAAGGACGCTGATCTGCTGATCACGGAAGCCATGTACGGCGATCCGGAGAAAGCTGTGTCAGCCCACGAAAAGGGCCACATGCTGATGAGCGAAGCCGCCGCGCTTGCAAGAGAAGCTGGTGCGCGCCGCCTGTGGCTGACGCATTACAGCCCAGCCATGCCGGACCCGGACAACTGGCTCAGCCAGGCTACAGACATCTTCCCGGCCGCTGAGCTCGGAAAGGACGGCCTTGCCGCCGATCTGTCTTACACTGACGATTCAATCGTTTCCGTGTCTTGAAAAGCATATTAAAATATGATAGAATACGTTTGTTTGCCGGCCGTTGGCGCCGGCAGGCATATCGGCTAAGGAGGCAATTCGCATGTGCCATGTCTATCTCGATGCCATGGGCGGAGATAACGCACCTGAATGTACTGTCAACGGCGCTCTGGAAGCGCTTCGTGAAAAAGCGGATCTGCGGGTGACCCTTGCAGGCACCGCTTCGGTGATCGAGCCGATGCTCAAGGACGCGGACGACGTCCGCGACCGGATCACCGTCGAGGACACGCCGGACATCATCACCAATCACGACGCGCCTGTTATGGCAGTCCGCCAGAAGAAGCAGTCCGCCGTGGTTCGTGGCATGCTGAACGTGCGGGAAGGTGCGGCTGACGCCTTCGTTTCAGCCGGTTCCACCGGCGCGACGCTGGCCGGCGGCATGTTCCGCCTCGGCCGTATCCCGGGTATCGAGCGCCCGGCTCTCGCCCCGCTGCTGCCCAACGGCAAGGGTTACTTCTGCCTGATCGACTGCGGCGCGAACGTGGACAGTCTGCCCGAATACCTGCCCCAGTTCGGCATCATGGGCGAAGCCTACATGCGCACTGTGCGCGGGCTTGAATCCCCCCGTGTCGGCCTGGTCAATATCGGCGCGGAAGCCGAAAAGGGCAACGCGCTGGTCAAAGCCGCCTATCCTCTGATGGAAAAGGCCCCCTTCAACTTCATCGGCAACCTTGAAGGCCGCGACATCACCGCGGACGTCGCTGATGTCGCTGTGACAGACGGTTTCTACGGCAACCTGATCCTGAAATTCATGGAAGGCGTCGCCGGAACCCTGATGGGCATCATCAAGAAGGAGCTGCTGAGTGACACCCGCGGCAAGGTCGCCGGCCTGATCGCCAAGCCCGCTTTCCGCCGTGTCAAGAAACTGATGGACTATTCCGAAGTGGGCGGCGCGCCGCTGCTGGGCGTGCAGGGCCCCGTCATCAAAGCCCACGGCTCCAGCAACGCCCACGCCATCGCATGCGCGATCCGTCAGGCGGTCAACATGGTTGACCATCACCTGGTCGACGAGATCACTGCCCAGCTGAACAAACAGTAATACAATCACAGGAGGAAATGCAAAATGACTTTCGACACCGTAGCTTCCATGATCGCGAAGCAGCTCAAGCTCAACGCCGCCGACATCACGCCCGATAAGCGCCTGGTGGAAGATCTCCACGCCGACAGCGCCAACGTGATGGTCATGATCATGGACATGGAAGACACCTTCAACATCACCGTAGAGGATGACGCTATCAACACCCTGAAGACCGTCGGCGACGTCGTCAACTATATCGACGCTCATCAATAAGCCCGCCGAAGGTACTCATGGAGCAGCTTAACCGGCTGATGGACACCATCGGCTATCAATTTCATAACGAACAGCTCCTCAGGCAGGCCCTGCGCCATCCGTCGCTGGGGCCGGTCAACAACCAGCGCCTGGAGTTTCTGGGCGATGCCGTCCTTCAGCTGCTGATCAGCCACCGCATCTATACCCGTCATCCTGAACTGCACGAGGGCGCACTGACGCGCCTCAGGCAGCGGCTCGTCTGCGAGCAGGCGCTGGCCGATATCGCACGCAGGATCGGCCTCGGCGAATATATGACCATGGATCACGGAAGCGATATATCCGGCGTCCGCGGCCAGAGCGGGTCGCTTTCCGACGCGATGGAGGCTGTTTTAGCCGCCGTCTATTTAGACGGCGGTTTTGAGCGTGCCCGGGACGTGGTGAACCGCTTATGGCCTGATCAGGCCAGCCTGGCAGAGGACGCCAAGAGCCGGCTGCAGGAAATGATCCAGTCCAAGGGCGGTCAGGCCCCCACCTATCAGCTGATCCGCGAGGAGGGCCCTGATCACGCGCGCGTGTTCACCGTCCGCGTGAACCTTGACGGCGGACGCTTTGCCGAAGCCCAGGGCCAGAGCAAGAAGAAAGCCGAACAGGCCGCTGCCGAACGCATGCTTGCTTCATTGGAGGGTTATACCGGCCAATGAAACTGAAAAAGCTTGAACTGAACGGATTCAAATCCTTTGCCGACCGTACGGAAATCATCTTCGGCCAGGGCATCACCGGCATCGTTGGCCCCAACGGGTCCGGCAAAAGCAACATCGGCGACGCTGTGCGCTGGGTGCTCGGCGAGCAAAGTCCGAAAACGCTCCGCGGAGCGAAGATGGAGGACGTCATCTTCGGCGGCACTCAGAAGCGGCGGCGCTCCTCCTTCTGCGAGGTCTCCCTCCTCTTCGACAACGAAGACGGGAAACTGAAAAGCGCCTTTTCCGAAGTCTGCGTCACCCGGCGCGTATACCGCAACGGCGACAGCGAATACAAGCTGAACCACGTCGCCTGCAGGCTCAAGGACATACAGGAGCTCTTCCGCGATACCGGTATCGGGCGTGAAGGCTACTCCCTGATCGGACAGGGCCGCATCGACGAGATCCTCTCACAGAAAAGCGAGGACCGCCGCCAGGTATTCGAGGAAGCGGCCGGTATCATGACCTACCGCGTCCGCAAAGAAGAAGCTGAGCGAAAGCTGGCGAAAACCGCCGAACATCTAAGCCGCGTATATGACATCATTGACGAGATCGAAAAGCATCTCGACCGCCTCGGCACAGAGGCGGAGATTGCCAAAGAATACCGCACGCTGTTCGACCGTATGCGCTTCCTGGAGGCGAATCTGTTCCTTGTCCGCTGCGACAAGCTGAACGACCGCATCGCCCAGCTGACAGGCACGCTGGAAGGCCTGCGCGACGCTGTGCTTTCCGACGAAGCCCGGGTCGCTGCCCTGACCGCGCAGCGCAATGAGCTCGACAACGAAGTGACGGCCTTCGAGCAGGAGGTCTCCGAAGCCCGGCTGACCTACAGCGCGCAGCTGCAGGAAACCCACGACGCGGAGATCCTGTCCGAAAGAACGCGTCACGACCTTGAACAGTCCGAGCGCGACAGAGAGCAGACTTCCTCAAGCCTCGACGAATTGCGGAACGAGCTTTCCCAGCTGAACGAACAGATTTCACAGAATACCGCACGCCATGTCACGCTGACGGAACAGGTGTCCCAGGCAACGTCACGCCTCGAATCTGCATCCTCCGCCGCCGACAGCGCACAGCATGCGGCGGACGAAGCGGAAGACAATCTGAACCGGCATAAGACGGCGATCCTGAACGCCGTCCGGCAGCAGATGGACGCCAGAGAAGCCCAGTCCCGCCAGACAGCCATCCGGGAACAGATGCTCGGCCGGATCGACGAATTGACCGCTGCGCTTGAATCCATGCGCTCCCAACACACCCTGTTCGAAGAACAGATGAACCGGGACCGCGAGGAAAGCGAACGGATCCGCCAGCAGCTTGACGATACCCTGAAACGCCATGAAAGCATTCAGAACCAGCTGGCTGAACTGTCTGACGCTTCCAGGTCGGCCAACGCTGAGGCTCAGCAGGCTAATGTCAATCTGCAGGGCAATATCAGCCGAATCAAACTGATGGAAGAAATGTCCCGCGATATGGCGGGATACCAGCAGTCTGTAAAGAAAGCGCTGGATTATGCCCGTCAGGACCGCGGCGTTTACGGCGTTCTGGCGCGCCTGATCGAGGTTCCGGCCCGGCTT
>JBGUIY010000312.1:0-3673 GCA_045113475.1 Christensenellales bacterium
ATGCCGGAGCATCGGCGACTGACGATGACAAAGCAGCCGGCCCTTTGGACAAGCAGATTCTGGCAATATTTGGTTGCCGGAGTAATAATACGCAACAATTTGGAAAATAGTTCAAGGATCCGTTCTGCGGCGGCTTCCGGAGCCGTCTTTTTACAGTCTATTCCCAACTCAAAACAACAAAACCAGAGGAGTATATCATGGATCAAGAAAACAAAATGACCCCGCCTGCGGATCAGGCGGAAACGGATAACACTGAACAGCGCGTCCGCGCCCTGGAGGAGCGCGAGGCCGCGCTGGACCTGCGCGAACGTACGGCGCGCTGCCGCGCCGAACTGCAGGGCCGCGACCTGCCCGACAGCCTGGTTGCCTGCCTGGACCTGTCCAGCGACGAGCGCGCCGACGCGGGGCTGGAAGCCCTGGCGGCGGCTTTCAACGACGCCGTCACCCACCGCGTCAAAGCAAAACTCGGCGCGGAACCGCCCCGGGCCGGCGCCGGTGCCATCGACGCCCTGGCGGCGGTCAGGAAAGCGATGGGATTGTAAGAGAGTGTGGAGTGAGGAGAGTGGAGATAATTCTGCTCTTGCGGTTTATTCTGTCTGCATGCTGAACAGACTGAAAACCATCCAAAGCTCCACTCTCCACTCTCCAAACTCCACTCTACCATCCAACACTAAACAAAAACGAACCATTAAAGGAGGACCTCAATGCCTACCAATACCATTACTATGTTCAAGAAATACGTGCCTCTGCTGGACGAGGCGTACAAGCTGGCTTCGCTGACCAGCGTGCTGGACGGGCCGGACGACCTGGCCCGGGAAGGCGCGAACGCGGGCGAGATCGTGGTGCCGGACATGGTGCTGCAGGGGCTCGTGGGCTACAGCCGCGCCAACGGCTATACCGACGGCACCGTGACCATGGCCAACACCACCTACCAGTGCAATTATGAGCGCGGCAGGATGTTCGTGGTGGATGCGCTGGACAACGCGGAGACCGCGGGCGTGGCCTTCGGCCGCCTGGCGGGGGAATTTATCCGCATGCATGCCGCGCCGGAGATCGACGCCTTCCGCATCGCCAGGTACGCGGGCACCAGCGGCGTCGGCACGGCGTCCGCCGACCTGGCCACCGGCGCGGACGTGATCGCGGCCCTGCGCGCGGCGGCCAACGCCATGGACAACGGCGAGGTGCCGGTGGATCAGCGCTACCTGTTCATCGTGCCCGGCCTGTACGGCCTGATCGAGGACCTGGACACCACCAGGAGCCGCGCGGTGCTCAGCCGGTTCGAGCGCATCATCCAGGTGCCCCAGACCCGCATGTACAGCGGCGTCAGCCTGTCCACCAGCGGCAGCGGCGGCTATTCCAAGACCACTGCAGGCAAGAACCTGAACTTCCTGGCAGTGCACAAGAGCGCCGTCATCCAGTACAACAAGCACGTGGCGCCGAAGGTAGTCACGCCGGAGCAGAACCCCACCGCGGACGCCTGGAAGTTCGGCTACCGCGTGAACGGCATCGCCGACGTCTACAAGAACAAAAAGGCCGGCGTGTACGCGCATATGGCGACGTAAGCGCTTCAAAGTGGAGGTAGCGGCGGCGCCTGCGCCGCCATGAGTGAGGAATGAGGAGTGAGGAGTTAATAGTGATGACGGGGAGAAAAAAATCAGGAGTAAAATGATCTCCACTCTCCACTCTCCACACTCCACTCTTCACTCTGCTGCCATTTTGCGCTTGGGAGGATGATGATCATGGAAGATTTGCTGATCGCTTTGCGGGCGATCCTGGGAATTGAGGGTGACGGGGAGGACGCGCTGCTGCGCGTCCTCCTTTCACAGTCGAAGGCCGCGGCGCTGGCGCTCACGGGCAGGACGGAACTGCCGGAGGACCTGCGCGGGGCGGTGGTGGATATGGCGGTCGTCCGCTACAACCGGCGCGGCCTGGAAGGGGAGACCGAACGCGCCGAGGGCGGCGTCACCTCGCGGATGGAGGCGCTGCCGGAGGACATCCGTCGGCAGCTCAGGCAGTACGCGCTGGCGCGGACGGGGGTGAAGCGATGCGGTTCCGAGTGAGTCAGAGCCGCTTCTTCCGGTGGGCGCGGCCGGCGGCTGTCGAAACGGAGGGCGAGCTGCTGCGGGAGGCGGTCTACGACCGGCTGCTGTACGGCGCGGTGTACCCGCGGCCCGCCCGTGAACGCCGGACGGCCGGCGGCATCGTGCCGGAAGGCGGGTTTGCGCTGGTTGCGCCGCCGGACTGCGGGCTGCTGCCGGGCGACCGTCTCCGGCACCTGACCGGGCCGGAAGCGTGCTATGAGGTCACGGAGGTGCTGGCCTGTCCGGCGCATCTGGAGGCGGTGCTCCGTCTCTGCGGCGCGGAGGACAGCATACAGGAGGCCGGCGCATGACGGACGATCGTAAGCGCGTGCTGTCCGCGCTGCGGGAGGGGCTGGACGCGGGCACTGCCGTCCGCGTGGCCTGGGCGGAGGCGCCCGCGGCCTGTCCGGCGGCGGTGCTGCTGCCCGCAAAGTGCGTGCCCGTGTGCGTTTCGGCGGGGGAGCCCCTGCTGACGGAGGTCACGCAGGCCGTACGGCTGACCGCGCGCAGTTATGCCCAGCTTCAGCGCCTGGCGGCCCAGGCGGAGGCCGCGATGCAGGCCCTCGGCTATACGCTGGCGGATATGGATCCCGCAGACGGCCTGCCCCGCTCGGCCGTGATCGTATTCAAAGGCACGACGGACGGGGTAAGCATGTGGCCCCAAAGCGGCGCGGACGGGAAATGAACGGAAATGATTTTATTGTATTATCAGAGATATAAGGAGGATTGACATGCATGATCTGTCTCCCGGACTGATCTGGACCAGGATCCAGATCGCGGTCACGGCCATCGGAGGATGGCTGGGTTACTTTGTGGGCGGGCTGGACGGCCTGCTCGCCGCCCTGCTGGTGTTTTCCGCGCTGGACTACCTGACCGGCGTCCTGTGCGCCATCGCGGACAGGACGCTGTCCAGCGCCGTGGGTTTCCGGGGCATCTGCCGCAAGGCGCTCATCTTCATGCTGGTGGGCGTCGGGCACGTGCTGGACACCCGCGTGGCGGGCAGCGGCGCGGCCATCCGCACGGCGGTGATCTGCTTCTACCTGTCCAACGAGGGTGTTTCCCTGCTGGAAAACGCAGCGAGGCTGGGCCTGCCGGTACCGGAGCGCCTGAAGGAGGCGCTCAAACAGCTGCACGGGAAGGAGCAGGAATGAGCTTGCGGATCGATACGCCCTTCACCGGCGAGCATTTCGCCGCCTGGTGTGAGAAAATGGCGGGCCATCCTTACTGGTACGGCACCTGCGGCTACCGCGCCACGGAAACGCTGCTCATGCGGAAGCGAAGCCGGTATCCTAAATATTACCCGAGATCCATGGATACGAAATTCAGGCGGGATATCGCCGCCGGGGAGATCGTGGCGGACTGCGTCGGCGGGTGCAAGGGCTATGCCTGGACGGGCGGCGGGGAGGTGATCCTCGCCGCCTTTGGACATACGGGCAGGATCAGCCAAAGGTATCAGGCGAATGCCTGTCCGGACAAAGGCGCGGACAGCATGTTCGCCTGGGCGAAGAAGCAGGGCATGCCCTGGGGCGGCATCGGGACGCTGCCGGACGTGCCCGGGCTGTGCCTGCACAAGAAGGGCCACGTGGGTTATA
>JBGUIY010000313.1:0-2110 GCA_045113475.1 Christensenellales bacterium
AGCTGGAGAACCCGAACCCGGAACCGCTGCTGCCTCTGCCAAGCCCGAAGGAAGCCTTCCCCACGCCCTATGACGCGAAAGCGGAAAACTTCGTGACGGACGAGGCCACCGGCGCTCCCGTCGAGTACCGGGACAGCACCCTCTATGTGAAAATCGAGAGCCGGATCGTCAACAACACCAGGGTATATTTCTCCTGGGTCCAGATCGCCGATCCCAGCCAGCTGCGAACCCTCGTCACAGGCGAGACCAGCCCGGTCAAGAAAGCGATCAACGTCAAGGCTGTCGTCGCCATCAACGGGGACTGGTATTCCGGCCGCCGCGAAGGCGTGATCTACCGCAACAGCGTGCTGATCCGCCCGGAGAAACCCTTCGGCAACTACGACACCCTGATCATTGATGACGAGGGCAACTTCCACATCCTCTGCAAGCCGGAGGACCAGGAGTTCGCGCCTTATGTCGGGAACATCATGCACAGCTTCATGTTCGGTCCCGCGCTGGTGGTCGACGGGCAGAAGGTCGAGATCACGGACAACAAATACGGCTCCGGCCCCGGGATGGGCCTGCTGAACAACACCCAGCGGCAGTGCATCTGCCAGATGGACACGCTCAGCTACCTGATCATCACCACAGAAGGCCCGGAAAACAAGTCGGACAAGGAGCATGGTTTCTCCGCGCCGCAGCTGGCCCAGCTGGCCTACGACGTCGGCGCGAAGCAGGCCTATAACCTGGACGGCGGAAACTCCGCCTGCCTCGTGGTGAACGGCGTGAAGATGAACCGCTTTGGCAAGGGCGGCATCCGCGAAATCACCGATATGATCTACTTCATCACCGCTGAACCGTAAGTTTTTGATTTTATGGAAATGACACCTTTACTCACCCTGGGGCCGCTGTATGTGACCCCCTACAGTCTGACCATCCTGGCCGGCGTTCTCGCCGGCCTTCTTCTGGTCTGGCGGAACAAGGCCGTCCGGCCGCTGCTGCCCGCGGTCATCCTCGGCGCGCTGCTGCTGGGGCATATCTGCTGGTGCCTCTTCTGCCCACCGGACCTGGAGGCTGCGGAAGGCATCTTTTTCATGATGCTGCGCCCGTGGCAGGGCGGCTACACGCTCTACGGCGCGCTGCTGGGCGGCGCCCTCGGCGCCCTGATCGCCGGGAAAGCCGCCAGGGTGAAATGGCTGGACGCTCTGGACGTGTTGGCGCCCGGCGCCTGCGCCGTGATCGTCTTCGCCCGCATCGGCGAATTGTTCACCGGCGAGGGCATCGGCCGCTGGGCGGAAATGGACTGGACCCATTTCTTCCCCCTGTCCATCTGCACCTACCACGACGACTTCTATGAGGAATGGCGCTATCTCGTCTGGTTCTGGGAGGCGCTGGTTGCCCTGATCCTGCTGATCGTGCTGCTCCGTATGGAGCGGAAAGCGCCCCGCGGGCACCGGACAGCCGTCTTCCTCACCGTGCTCGGCACGACGCAGATCCTGCTGGAGCAGATGCGCCGGGACAACTACCTGCGCCTCATCATCTTCGTGCGGGTCAACCAGCTGGCCGCCCTGATCACCCTGATCATCGTGCTGGCGGTGCTGCTCATCCGGTACAGGCCGGGGAGGACCGCCGTCATCCTGAGCCTGGCAGTCCTGGTACTGGCCGGGCTGGCGGACATGGCTTCAGAGTTCGTCTTCGACAAGTTCGAGTACGCGCCGTACCTGTATCTCAGCATGCCGCTGGCGGCCGCCGCGTTCGCCGCGCTGATGCTGACGCAGAAAAAGAAGCATGGAATCCTGCCGGCCGTTCTGGTCTGCGCCGCCACAGCAGCACTGCTGATCGCCTACGCGTGCAAAGACTGGAACGAGATCGAGATCACCCCCGAGCTGGACATGATCCGCTTCGCGATCCTCTACGCCACCATGGCTGTGGACCTGATCTGCATCGGCCTGACCATCCGCCTGAACCGGAAACAGCCGTTTCTCCGGGATTAAGCCTTTCCGGCCCGCTCCGGCGGGCTTTTTTCATTGACAAAAGAACTCTGCTTCCGCTACAATGCGGTTACAGCAGAGAAAACCAATCGGTTCAATACCTGACAAGGAGGAAACCCCATGGCGAACACGAAAGCGTC
>JBGUIY010000314.1:0-12705 GCA_045113475.1 Christensenellales bacterium
GAGTAATATACTTCCGCAGAAGTCAGCCAGCAGTGGCCGGTCAATCGTGAAAAGCAGGAGCATTCCAAAACTCCACTCTCCACTCTCCACATTCCACCCTCGCAACTTCTATCCTTTCAGAATAAATCTCTATGTCTCGCCCCCGTCCTTCGCCTTCTCTACCCTTCCCCCATCTTTTCCCCCAGCGGTTTCCGGAGCTTCCGGAAATCGAAGAGCTGGTCGGCAATGCCGATGAAAAGGAAGATGCGCGAAAGCAGGATCCAGCCCACGGCCAGGACCGCGCAGCGCATGCCGAGGCTGCGGCCGTTATGCCCCATCAGGTAATTCACCGCGGCCATGCCCTGTATGGTATACAGCGCGATAAAGATACTGCCGAGCATGGTGCCCACGAGAGACGCCTGCTGTGAATTGCTGAACAGCTGGACCAGCAGGCCCAGGCCGGGCAGCGCCGCCATCATGCCGATGCCCCGGGGCAGGTGCCACAGGGAAAAGGGCGGCATCTGCAGCGTCGGGAAATCGCCCAGGGCCTGCTCGCAGTCCCCGCTCAGTTCCTGGATCATGTGCTCCCGGCCTTCCAGGTGCACCGGATTGGGCACTTCTCCGTTTTCCAGCTGGACGCGCCGCTGCTCCAGCACCTGGCGTATCATCTCACGCCGTTTGCGGTCGACCACCGTGCGGATCACGGCCCGGCGTCCGAAATAAATGCCGATGCCCGGTCCGGCCAAATTGTTCCAGATGCTGGTCGAGATCAGCATCGCCGGGGCCAGGCGCAGCATGTCCGTCAGATTGGCTTTGAGGGAAAGGAGCAGTTCCTCGCGCCCCATGGCGCTCAGGCCGCCCCAGAACCCCCTGGCCTGGCTGTACAGGCTGGGATCGAGCTGGGCCAGCCCGCTCTGCAGCATGCCCCAGAGCAGCTCGTCCTGCATGCCCGATTTCTGGATGAGCTGCGCGAACTGTTCAGACAGGTTCTGCGCCAGCATGCCGCCGGCCTGCCCGTTCATGATCATCAGCACGGCGAAGCCGCCCGCCATCTCGCCGATGATCATCATAAAGGCCATGTGGAAAAAGGGGAGCCGCTTCCACACCGACACCAGGAAGGCAGCCGTGCCCGGCATCAGGAACAGGGCCATCCTCAGCCCCGCGGCCGGCCCGAAGGGCAGCCACGCCGCCAGCACCATGGATACCCAGCCGACGGCTGCCGGAAGCAGGCCCGCCCACAGGGCCGTCATGCTGAGCAGGGCCGGCCCTGTGACCAGCGACGGGACGATCACATAAACCGCCGCCAGCGGATGCGCCGTCGCGCCGAAGAGCGGCAGCAGCATCAGCACACTCAGGATCACGGCCGCCTGCAGCGACCGGATCATCGGTAATCCACGCATTCTCAATCGCAATACCTTTTCCCAGTGCGAAATGTGAAGTCAGGGCTTCCCTGCTCCTTCACACTGTCACAATATGGTCTCCATCCCCACCTTCTGGGGACGGAGGCCGCATTTTTCATAGAATTTCATCGCCGGTCCGTTCAGGCTCCACACGTTCAGCGTCACGTTGTAGCAGCCTTCCCGCCGGGCGTAATCCAGCACATATTGATAGAGCGCCCTGCCGACGCCCTGCCCGCGGACCTTTTCGTCCACGCACAGGTCATCGATATACAGGGTCCTGATATCCTGCAGCAGCCGGTCCCCGCGCACCTCGTTCAGCACGCAGAAGGCGTAGCCGAGGATCTCCCCCGTGCCGCCGCGGTACACGAACACCGGCCTGCGGCTGTCCCGGAAAAGCGTTTCGAGCTCCTCCGCCGAGTACTTGGTGGTCGGTCCCCTGAACAGGTCCGGGCGGCCGTTGTGGTGCACCATATTGACCTGGGTCAGCAGCTCCAGCACGCGCGGGATATCGCCGCTATTCGCTCTTTCGATCATGAAGATCAGATATCCATCAGATCGCTGAAGGCTTTCAGCGCGCCGTCGGTCTCGTGAGCCAGCACGCGCTTGGCCAGCACCTTGCCCAGCTGCACGCCTTCCTGGTCGAAGCTGTTCAGGTTCCAGACGAAGCCCTGGAACATCACCTTGTTTTCAAAGTGCGCCAGCAGCGCGCCGAGGGATTCGGGGGTCACGCGGTCGCCAATGATCACGCTGGAAGGACGTCCGCCAGCGAAGCTCTTGTTGGGGTTCTCATCCTGCTTGCCGCAGGCGAAGGCCATGATCTGGGCCGCCAGGTTCGCGCACAGCTTCTGCTGGCTGGTGCTGCCCTGGATATCCACGTCCTTTTTCAGCTGGTTCTGCCCGAAGCCGACGAACTGCATGGGCACGATGTCGGTGCCCTGGTGCAGCAGCTGATAGAAGGAGTGCTGGCCGTTGGTGCCGGGCTCGCCGAAGATCACGGGGCCGGTCACATAGTCCACAGGCTCGCCGAAACGGTTGACGGACTTGCCGTTGGATTCCATATCCAGCTGCTGCAGATGGGCCGGGAAGCGGTTCAGCGCCTGGGAGTAAGGCAGCACCGCGGTGCAGGGATAGCCCTGCACGTTGCGCTCGTACACGCCGATCAGCGCGTCCAGCATGGCGGGATTCTTACGGATGTCCGCAGCCTTGGCCAGGGCGTCTTCTTCAGCGGCGCCGGCCAGGAAGCGCGCGAACACTTCCGGACCGAAAGCGAGGGAGAGCACCACGCCGCCCACGCAGGAGGTGGAGGAATAACGGCCGCCGATATAGTCGTCCATAAAGAAGGCGGCCAGGTAGTCACTGCTCTTGGCCAGCGGGGAGGTCTCGCTGGTGACGGCCACCATGTGCTTCGCAGGATCCAGGCCCGCCTTGCGCAGGGCGTCCTTCACGAAGGACTCGTTGGTCAGGGTCTCCAGCGTCGTGCCGGACTTGGACACCAGCACGAACAGGGAGCGCGCCACGTCGATGCCGTTCAGCACCGCCGCCGCGTCGTCCGGGTCCACGTTGCTGATGAAGCGGGCTTCGAGCTTGAAGGTCTTCTCGGCCTTCGCCCAGTTCTCCAGCGCCAGGTACATGGCGCGGGGACCCAGATCGCTGCCGCCGATGCCGATCTGCACGACAGTGGTGAAGGGCTGGCCCTGCTCGTTGACGATCTCGCCCGCGTGCACACGCTTCGCGAAGGCGGCGGCCTTTTCCTGCTCGGCCACATAGAAGGCGCGCTTGTCCACGCCGTCCGCCGTCACGGGCTTGCCCTGCTGGCCGCGGGTCAGCTGATGCAGCACCAGGCGCTTCTCGCCCGTATTGATGACCTCACCGTCCAGCAGCGCCTGGTATTTGTCCGTCAGCTGGGCCTCGTCCGCCAGCGCCTGCAGGGCGTTCAGCACTTCCCCGTCCACCTGCTTGGCGGCATAGTAATAGGTCAGGCCGCCCCCCATGGGCACCTTGTATTCTGCCACGCGCGCCGCGCCGGATTCCCCGGCCATCGCCGTTTTCAGGTCGACCTTGCCGCGCAGCGCTTTGAGCTGTTCAGCGGATTTGAGCTGTGAGAAATTCTTCCATGCGATCATTTTGTTTCATTCCTTTCTCGTTGTCGTGTGTACTATCACAGGCCGGCAGGCAGAGGTTCATTCTGTCCGCGACAGCCGTTCGTTCATGAAACGCTTGACGGCGTGGAAGGATTCGACGCTCATGTCGTGCTCGATCTTGCAGGCGTCCTCGCGGGCCACCGCCGGATCCACTCCCAGCTCCGTCAGCACGAGCGTCAGCACCTTATGGCGTTCGTAGATGCGCTCCGCGATCTCCAGCCCCGGCGGATTGAGGGTGATGCGGCCGTCCTCGGCCATGGAGATATAACCCGCTTCCCGGAGGCGCTTGGTCGCGTAGCTGACCGACGGCTTGGTGACGCCCAGCTCCGCCGCGATGTCGATGGAGCGGATGTACCCGTGCTTTTCCTGCATCATCAGCATGGCTTCAAGATAATCTTCAGCTGATTTCATGATCTTCACGCGCGCAAACCTCCATCTTTATATATCCGATTCAGAATATCACGATTTGCCTAAATTTGCAAGGGTATAGTCAGGCCCGTTTCAAAACCCCTCACAAAAAAAATTTTCGAATTTTCCAAAAATCTGCGGATCGTATTATTCTGTTGATTTATCAGCATATTTCGCTGTCAAATCCAAAAAACGGCCATTTCGTGATCAGTCTGCCGGAATACGCTGCCGCATCAGCATATTCCGCCTGGTTTTGCAAAAACTTGCGCAGCGTTTCCGGACATGGTAATATACCCTTGCAGGGGCGGGAACGCAGCCCGGCCGGCCGCAGGCGCTCCGCCCGGCACCCATGAACAGTCATGCCCGACCATTATGAAAGGAGATCCCGCCATGACAATGTATTACATCATCGGCTTGATCGTTATTCTGTTTTGCGCGCTCTTCGCCCTCGGTTACCTGAAAGCGCCCCCGGACACCGCCTTTATCATCTCGGGCCTCGGCAAGCGCCGCATCCTGATCGGTAAAGCCGGCTGGCGCATCCCCTTCCTGGAGAGGGTCGACAAGTTATCCCTCCAGGTCATGACCGTAGACGTGAAGACCAGTGAAGCCGTACCCACCAACGAGTTCATCAACGTCATGGTGGACGGCGTCGCCAACGTGAAGGTCTCCTCCGACCCCAAGCTCCTGGAGCGCGCCGCCGAAGCCCTGCTGGGCATGAAGCAGCCCCAGCTCATCGCCATGGTCACCCAGGTGCTGGAAGGCAACATGCGTGAGATCGTGGGCTCCGTCGGCCTCAAGGAAATGGTGCAGGACCGCCAGGGCGTGGCCAAGAAGGTCACCGAAAACGTGATCCCCGACATGCAGAAGCTGGGCATCGAGGTTGTCAACTTCAACATCCAGAACTTCCGCGACAATGCCGGCACCATCGAGAACATGGGTATCGACAACGTGGAGCAGATCCGCAAGAACGCCCAGATCGCCAAAGCCAACGCCCAGCGCGACATCGCCATCGCCAGCTCCCAGGCACAGGAAGAGGCCAACGCCGTGAAGGTCGAGGCCGAGAAGAAGATCGCCGAGCAGAACGCCGAACTGTCTGTCCAGCAGGCTGAGATGCAGGTGAAGGCCGACACCAAGAAGGCCGAGGCCGACGCCGCCTACTCCATCCAGCAGGAAAGCCAGCGCAAGACCATCGAGGTCACCCGCGCCAACGCCGACATCGCCCGCCGCGAGAAGGAAGCCGAACTGGCCGAAAAGGAGATCGCCATCCGCGAGCGCAAGCTGGACGCGGAAGTCCGCAAGGCCGCCGACGCCAAGAAATACCAGGCGGAACGAGAGGCCGAGGCTGACCTGATCCGCCGCCAGCGCGACGCCGACGCCAAGAAATACGAAGCCCTGCAGGAAGCCGAGGCCCGCAAAGCCGCCGCCGAAGCCGCCCGCTTCGCCATGGAACAGGAGGCCGAAGGCATCCGTGCCCGGGGCCTGGCTGAGGCCGAAGCCATCGAAAAGAAGGCCGAAGCCCAGCGCAAGATGGGCGAAGCCTCCATCCTCGAAATGTATCTCGCCGCCCTCCCCGAGGTCGTCAAGAACGCCGCCGCGCCGCTGGCCCAGACCGACAAGATCGTCATGTACGGCGATGGCAACTCCTCACGCCTGGTGAAGGACGTGATGCAGTCCAGCAGCCAGATCATCGAGGGCCTGAAGGAATCCACCGGCATCGACATCGCCTCCCTGATCGCGGGCTACGCCGGCGGAAAGCTGACCGCCGCGCAGCAGGATGCGGAAAACAAAGAAGCATAAGCCATAATGATATAACATCACTCAACATGAAAGCAGGGGCCTTCGCGGCCCCTGCTCTGTTTGCAGCGTATATTATTTCAGCCTTCCCAGATCCCCGCCTGCGGAATAATACGCCTCCATCATCGCCCGGGCGACGCCCAGCGTCACATAGTCGCGTTCCACGAAACCGTAAGCCCGCTGGAACGCCCTGACTGCGTCATCGGTGCCCTGGCCGTACTTGCTGTCGATGTTCATGGTGTAATATCCGAGGCGGGACAGGATCACCTGCACCCAACGCGCGCCGGTGGTGACCCGCGGCACCTCGTCCCGCATATTGCTGACCAGCTTGTTCATGCCGCAGATGGACGTGTCGTAGAACAGGGGCCGCATATAGTCGTAATAGCCGCCGATATATACCGGCACGATCCTTCCGGAGAGATAATTCGCCAGGCTGTCGACCACGCTCTGATCCACGTAGCCGTTGTGGCCTCTGCGTCCGTGATCGTTCATGAAGCGCTGGATCTCTTTCTGTGTCTGGCTGCCGAGATTGCCGGTCACATCCCAATTGTTTCCCTGGAAATAGCCGGCCGCTTTCAGCTGCGTCTGGACCCAGAAAATATAAATGTTCATCTGATCAGGCCCGTAGGAATGGCCCGAAAGGTACGGAACGCCCATATCATAGGGGGAATCACTGTAAGTATTGTAAGTCACCGGCTCCTGCGTGGGCGTCACCGGCACGACTTCGATCTCCGGCGGATCCTGCCAGTTTTCGTCTGCCGAATCCCGTTCCCTTTCCGTCATGACGAGTCCCGATTCGACATAGCCCCGGATCATCTGCCCGTTTCTCAGGTATTCGATCAGGGCATAGCCGTTCTCATAATCGCAGATGCTGACGGAGGTATCCTTGCGGATCCGGACGCTCCTGCTCACATAGCCGGGACCCGGCCCGTAATAGACCGTGGCATCCGAAAGCATAAAAGCGTCTTCTCCCCGATATCGCTCCTGCCAGTCGTTCAGTGGCCCGTAAGCCGTCATGAAAGAAAGCTCGGCGTATCCCCGGTACTGATCGCCGCCATCAGAAAATTCGATATGGGCCCATTTGATGCCGGAATTGTCTTCCACCACGGTAATAACAGAGACCGGCGTGGAATAAGGCCAGACGCCCAGTTCCGTGCTGAACTCATACCCCGAGCCTGAATACACCGCCACATCCTGATTCAGCGCTGCCTGCGTCGCCGCCTGCGCGGCCACGGGACAGATGAGCAGTATCGCTGCAAGTATCAGCAGTCCGTGTTTCATAGCTGCCTCCTTAACAAGTCCTGATTCCATTGATACCAGATCGGCCTCTTTATTGTAACAAAAATCGCCGGCAAAGTAAACAGGATGACAGGCGGCAGAGATTCTTTTACATTGTCGGGATGACAGCGGCGGCCGGCTTCGCCATTCCTGCCACTTTTTTAGCCCACTCTCGCCCGCTTTTCCGGTTGACATACGATGCGGCGCAGTAGATAATGAGTAATGTGGTGGAATTACGCGGCAGTCGGCTGACGCCGCTGATTTTCCCTCAGTCTCAACCGGATCCGGAGAGGTGCGCGCTATGCTGACACTCAAAAACATCCATAAGGTATACAAAACCGGCGACATCAGCGTGGAAGCGCTGCGCGGCGTCGACATCAGCTTCCGCAGGAACGAGTTCGTGGCGGTCCTGGGCCCCTCCGGCTGCGGCAAAACCACGCTGCTCAACATCATCGGGGGGCTGGACCGGTATTCGGAGGGCGACCTGATCATCAAGGGCCGTTCCACGCGCGATTACAAAGACAGGGACTGGGACAGCTACCGCAATCATTCCGTCGGCTTCGTTTTCCAGAGCTACCACCTGATCCCGCACCAGACAGTGCTCTCCAACGTGGAGCTGGCGCTGACGCTCTCGGGCGTAGGAATGAAGGAGCGGCGCGAGCGGGCGGAAGCCGCCCTGCGGAAAGTGGGCCTGGGCGACCAGCTGCACAAGAAGCCCGGCGAAATGAGCGGCGGGCAGATGCAGCGCGTCGCCATTGCCCGCGCGCTGGTGAACGACCCGGAGATCGTGCTGGCGGACGAGCCCACCGGCGCGTTGGACAGCGAGACCAGCGAGCAGATCATGCAGGCCTTGAGCGAGATCGCCCGGGACCGCCTGGTCATCATGGTTACCCACAACCCCGACCTGGCAGAGCGTTACGCCACCCGCACCGTGCGCCTGCTGGACGGCCGGATCACTGACGATACAGCACCTTTCGACGGACAGGAGGAAAGCGCCGCCCCGCCCGCCGCCGGACGCACCTCCATGAACTTCGGCACCGCCTTCAGGCTGTCCCTCAACAACCTGCTCACCAAAAAGGGCCGCACCCTGCTGGTGGCGCTGGCAGGCAGCATCGGCATCATCGGCATCGCCCTCATCCTGGCGCTGTCCAACGGCGTCAACAACTACATCAAAAGCATCGAAGAGGATACCCTGTCCGTCTATCCCCTGGCCATCGAATCGGAAACCATGGACAGTTCCAACATGATGCTGGCGATGATGGGCAGCATCAATGCGCCGGCCGTCAAACGCGAGCCCGGGCGCGTATATTCCAGCAACGTCGCGGGCGAATTCCTGAATAACCTGGTTGCCGAAGTCGAGGAGAACGATCTCGCGCGGTTCAAGGAATACCTTGATACGACCCACGATATGGACGGCCTGATCTCCGGTGTCGGGTACAAATACGAGACAGCGCCGGTCATTTACAACGAAAATGCCGTCGGCGGGGTGCTGCGCGTCAATCCGAGCACCCTCATTGACACGATGACGGACAGCTCCATCATGGGCGACATGAGCGCCCTGACTTCCATGTCCGGCATCGGCGGCATGTCCCAGATGATGAGCATGTACAACCTGGACGCTTTCACGGAGCTCAATACGCTGAACAGCGAGCGCTACGAGCTGCTGGCCGGACGCATGCCCCAGAAATTCGACGAGCTGCTCATCGTCACCGGCGAGAACGACGACCTGAGCGACCTGGCGCTGTTCACCCTCGGCCTGCGGGACCAGAGCGAAGTCACCAGCATGTTTACCGGCCTGATGTCCGGCCAGGTCATCGAAACAGCGGAGGAGATCAGCTTCTCCTATGACGAGCTGATGGCGCTCACCTTCAGGCTCGTGCTGCCGGGCGACCTGTACCAGCCCAACGGAGCCGGGATCTACGCCTCCGTAGAGGACAATCCCGAAAAGCTCGGAAAGGTGCTGGAAAAGGGCATTCCCCTGCGCGTCGTTGGCATCGCGCGCAGCAGCAGCCAGTCCCTGATCTCGGCTTTCGTCGCCGGCGGCGTCGGCTACACCCACGCGCTGACCGAATACGTGGTCACCGCCAACAACGAAACCGCAGCGGTCAAAGCGCAGAAGGCGAATCCGGAGACGGACATCTTCACCGGCATCCGGTTCGACGGCGGCGTGGACATGGAAGTATCCATGGAGCTGCTGGACCGGTACCTGGAAACGCTGCCTGCGGCCCAGGCCGCGTCCATCCGCGCGATGATCAGCCTGATGAGCGAAGAGCGCATCCTGCAGATGATGAAGGAACAGATGGCCAAGCAGAAGACCCAGGCCACCTATGAGGGCAACCTGGGCAAACTCAGCGCAGCCGACCTCTCCGCGCCTTCCTCCATCCGCATCTATCCCAAGGACTTTGAGAGCAAGGAAAAGATCGCCGCCCTGATCGACGCCTACAACGAGCGCATGCGGGCAGAGGGGCATGAAGGCAGCGTGATCCGCTACAGCGATTACGTCGCCACGCTCATGAGCTCCGTCATCACCATCGTGGATACGATCTCCTACGTCCTGATCGCCTTCGTATCCGTTTCGCTGATCGTGTCCTCCATCATGATCGGCATCATCACCTACATCAGTGTGCTGGAGCGCACCAAGGAGATCGGCATCCTCCGCGCCCTCGGCGCCTCCAAGCGCGACATCTCCCACGTGTTCACGGCGGAAACGCTGATCATCGGCCTGTGCGCAGGCATCCTGGGCGTACTGGTCACCTGGCTGCTGACCTTCCCCATCAACGCGCTGATCCGCAGCCTGACCGACGTCACCGCGGCAGCCATCCTGCCCACTCCGGCCGCCGTGATCCTGGTGGCCATCAGCATGGTCCTGACGGTGATCGCCGGCGCCATCCCCTCCCGCCTCGCCGCCAAGAAGGATCCGGTGGTGGCGCTGAGGACGGAATGACCGGAATCAAAGGAGTGATCCGTGGATGAAGCTCATCAGGAAAGCTGATTATGATCAGTATCTCCATGACGCGTATTCCAACCTGAAACCGTATGTCAGGGACGTCGACCTGTCTCCCGTATGCGCGTCCGGATATAAGCAGGGAATGGTCATTTGCGAGCGCGGCTTTACGGACGCCAGCCGCCGGATCGGCGGCATGACGACGACGCACCGCTACATGATCCTCTCGAACCATATGGCGGATCTCAGCATTTTCGAGCACGGAACAGACTGGGGGCTTTGCGTCGCCCAGTGCGGTTCCCATTTCAAGGTTCTCAGCATTTTTGAGGAAAAAGGAAAGACTGAGATCCTTCTTCTCCATCTGCCCGACGACGGGCGGTGGAAAACGTACCAGAACATCCCGTGCAACGAGGAAAGTGCGCTGATCTTTTCCTGCCGCATGAAATTCAGGACCGTCCCCAGGACGGAACCGATACCGGAATTGAGTAAAGAAGCATGGCTGAACCGCTGCCGTGCGCCGCTGGGAATGGACGACGGCGGTAATCTGTTTCCCACAGGCAGTGAACCCGCCCCGGAGCAGGAAGCAGACGATTCCCACTATCCGGATGAATACATCACTGAGGACCAGCTGATCGCCCTGCGCCAGGCCGAAAATTATTTTCTTCCTAAACATGGGCTGGCTAACGATTTCATCTTTCCCGGAAGCCTTCTGGACAAGCTGGACAGCAGCAGCAGAAAAACCATCGAAAAAAAGATCATTGACTGCTGCAGCTGCGGAGACACACGGTACCTTGACGCGGTGGAAAACATCAAAACCGTCGATCCCCGCGAATTGATCGATCTGACCGAACTGAAACGGTTTGACGACGATTATACAAAGCGTGTCCGTCTGCTGGTCGCGATGATCCGCAATACCTGCGATCCCCGGCTGCTTCTTTACCTGCTGAAAATGTCAGCCTCCAACAGCCTGGCCTACTGTAATCTGGAAGACGCGTTCAAGGCGATCGACTGGGCTGCCCTTGATCCGGAATCAGACATATATCAGCTCGTCCAAAGGATACTGAAGACCCTGACCTGCATGAAACGGGTCAGGATCCGGAGCGTCGACGCTTCGGTTTACGACCGGATCTGCGAGTCCGGCCTGAAGCAGGAATGGAAAACCCCCTTTTTATCCCTTCAGGATCTGGCTTTTTTCACCTGTGACGATCCCTGGAGCCGCTGTGAAGGCAGGGATCCCCTCGTTTTCTTCAGGTCGCTTGAGAAACGCGCGCACTACCTGCAGACGAAGGACGCCGTACACATCAGGGAACTGCTGAAAGACGTCCTCATATATCCGGAAGCGTATGACGTATTGAACTATATGAAAGAGGCAAAAGAAATAGCTGCGGAACTGCTGGACAGATTCAGCGTGGAAGGATCATGAAAGCCCCACGGGCAATTGCCGTCTTGCGCACATGCCTTGACTCGTGCTATAATACGCAATGTACTGACAGATCAGAAAACTCTGAACAGGAGGGATCGCGGATGAAGCTGATCATTACAATTGTGCAGGATGATGACGCCGGCAGGCTGATCGGGGAGCTGATGGACAAGAACTTCGGCGTCACCAAGCTGGCCACCACCGGCGGCTTCCTGAAATCCGGCAATACGACGCTGCTGATCGGTATCAACGAAGATCGTTTCGACGAGTGCATGTCGATCATCGAAAAGGTATGCAAGAGCCGCAGGCAGATCGCGTCCTCGCCCGTGAGCATGAGCGGCGCTTCCTCCGGCATGTATACGTCCTACCCCATTGAAGTCACCGTCGGAGGCGCGACAGTCTTTGTACTGTCGGTGGATCAGTTTGTCAAGTTCTGAGCTGAGTCTGAAAGATTTTGAATCCCGGGGCAGCAGCGTATCAGCGCTGATCCGCGAGCTGCGCCGGGATGTTTTTCCCGGCTGCGTGCTGATCTGCGGCGGTACTGGCATGGGCAAGACCGCCCTGGCGCGCCTGCTGGCGTCCGCGCTGCTGTGCGAGGATCCGTCGCCCGCGATGCGGCCCTGCGGGCAGTGCAGGGGCTGCCGCCGCGTGATGTCGGCCACTCATCCCGACCTGCTGACGCCCACGGAGACGAAAAAGAAAAGCATCGGCGTGGAAGAGATCCGCGGCATCCTGAGCGCCCTGCAGACCCACGCGCTGGAAAGCGACCGCCGCGCCGTGCTGCTGGACGACGCGGACCGCCTTACCCCCCAGGCGCAGAACAGCCTGCTGAAAAACCTGGAGGAGCACCCGCCCGCCACGCACTTTATCCTCACCACCGCTTACGAGACCCGCATACTGAGCACCATCCGCTCCCGCGTGGTGACCGTACGGCTCGCGCCGATGGCGCCGGACAGCCTGGTTACCTGGCTGCGCGGTCAGGGCCTGGACGAGGCCTCCGCCCGGGAATACGCCCGGCTGAGCGACGGGAGCCCGGGTCTGGCGCTGACGCTCAGCGCGGACGAATCGGACCGCACCCTGCGCTCGCTGGCGTACGACACCGTGTTCCGCCTGGAGGACGAGGCGGATATACCGGAGACCGAATACCGGCTGAAGGACCTGAAGGACGACTTCGACCGGTTCCTGAACATTCTGGAGCGCGAGCTCCGGCTTTGCATGCGCGGCGAAACCGACCCGCGCATGTCCGGACGCTGGACCGGCGCACGGCCCAGCCAGCTGGCCTCGCTGCTGGGCGCGGTGATCCGCGCGGAGCAGCAGCGGGCGTCCAACGTCAATTATCAG
>JBGUIY010000315.1:0-12304 GCA_045113475.1 Christensenellales bacterium
GGCGGCCCCTGGGCCCCCACCTTCGTGGCGTAAAGGCTGCCTCAATAACGAGCATGACCTGAATACAAACACTTGAATCGTTATGTCGCATATATGGCGGCCCAGGGGCCGCCGCTACGTCGTATTCCTCTGATCGTCTCGATGCCCATTAGGCTTTCTTGCAATGCATAATCTCCTGAAAATCTCAACACCTTTCGGTGGTTTGTGAACAAATGGATTCCGGGAACCCCCGTTTGCCTAAACAATCAGCCGTACACCGCCACGTCCGCATCATGGGTCGGCGATCAGACCGTACCGCTGTTTGAGCAGAAGGATCCGCCGGACGCTCTCGTCGATCCTCGACTCCGTCAGGCGGCCCTCGCGGAGGGCCTTCATCACCCCGTTGTAGCCGTTGGTGAAGTTATAGGGCAGCAGCAGCATGTCGCACCCGGCTTCCAGGGCCCTGACACAGGCCTCGCCGGAACCGTATTCCTCGTGGATGGCGCCCATGCGCAGTGCGTCGGTGATCACGACGCCGTCATACGAAAGCTCCCCGCGCAGCAGCCCGGTGACGATCGCCGGCGACAGCGAAGCGGGGTTTTCCTTATCCACGTTCACCGCCAGCTGATGGGAGATCATCACCATGTCGACCCCTTCCCCGATGGCCGCCCGGAAGGGCTTGAAATCCCAGGCCCGCCAGTCCTCCGCGGTCTTCTGCGACAGCCCTGGCCCGCCGTGGGTGTTCCCCGATACGGCGCCGTGGCCGGGAAAATGCTTGGCGACGGACATGATGCCATGGCTGTGGAGCCCCCGCACAAAGGCCGTCGCCATGACGCTGACGGTGTCCGGGTCGTCACTGAAGGCGCGCCGGACGATCTCTGCGTCCCTGACCTCCGACCGTACGTCGGCCACCGGCGCAAAATCCAGGTTGAAGCCGAGCTCCTTCAGATACGTGCCGATGACCGTGCCGGCCTCCAGGGCCCGGGCTTCACTGCCGAGGGCGCCGATATCGGAGGCGTAGGGCTGCTTTTCTTTGAGCTTCAGCCGGTCGGCTGCTCTGGAGACGCCGCCGCCTTCTTCATCCACCCCGATCAGCAGGCCGATGCCCCGGACATCCTTCGCATAAGCCTGCATGGAGTTGTTCAGCGCCGTCAGCGTCTTTCTGTTTTTCATGTTTTCCTTGAACAGGATGACGCCGCCCACCGGGAAGCGCCGGAAGGCCCTTTTCAGCTTCGCGCTGCCGGCGGTCACCTTCTCGATGCGGGAAAAATGCTCCGGCTGCACGAAAAAGAGCTGGCTGACCTTCTCGCCGAGGCTCATGTCGGCGATCAGCGCGTCGATGTCCGCCCCAAGGGCCCGTCCGCCCATGCACACAAAAAACGCCGCGATCAGCGCGGTCGCGAGCGCGCGCAGCGCTCCGGTTCGTTTCATACGGTCTCCTTATATACGATGACACCGGCGTTTACAATAACACGCAGCACCGGGCCATCCGAAGTTCACAACGATAAAACCCGGCAGGCGCTTGGGGCCTGCCGGGACGGGAAAATCATTTCTGCAGCAGATGGAAGGCGAAACCGCAGATATCGTCCTTCAGGTAGATGGCGGTCATCTTGCCGTTCTTGAACTTGGCGCTGCTCTCATCGAAGGCGAAGCCGCGCTGCTCCAGGTGCCACTTGGCGCGCTTGATGCTGTTGGTGGCGATGGCCACGTGGCCGTTCTTGCCGCGGCCGGGCTCCTTCATGCACTCGAAGCCGGCGCCGGCGAACACGGAAGAGTTGCCGGGTTTTACGGGCCAGTTGAGCAGCTTCGCCAGCTGCTCGGCGTCCTTCTGGGCCTGCTCGGGATCGCCGGAGTTGATGCCGATGTGCTTGAGCTCGAAGCCCAGCAGCTTGTCCACCGCGCTGCGGGTCAGGTCGGTGATCTTCTGCCAGTTCTTTTCCTTCACGGCGTCTCCGGGCACCATCCAGCTGCCGCCGCAGCAGAGGATCTTGTCAAAGCTCAGGTAGTCCAGCATGTTCTGCTCGTTGACGCCGCCGGTGGGCATGAAGTGCATATCCACATAAGGCGCGGCCATGGACTTGATCAGCTTGATGCCGCCGATGGCTTCCGCCGGGAAGACCTTCACGGCCTTGAGGCCGAAGGACAGGGCGACTTCGATGTCGGAGGGGTTGGACGTGCCGGGGCAGACCGGAATGCCGCGGTCGATGCACCAGCGCACGACCTCGGGGTTGAGGCCCGGGGACACGATGGCGGCTGCGCCCGCCTTGACGGCGCGTTCGGCCTGGTCGGTGGTGAGCACGGTGCCCGCGCACAGGATGACCTGCGGCAGCTCCTCGTGCACCCGGCGGATGGCCTCTTCAGCGGCAGCCGTGCGGAAGGTGATCTCCGCTACCGGCAGGCCGCCGTCTGCCAGCGCCTTGCACAGCGGCACCGCGTCCGCCGCGTCGTCCACCTTGATGACCGGCACCAGACCGGCGAGGGAAAGTTTTTCGAGAATGTCCATAAGCAATATCTCCTTTCAGATATCAATATCAATCGGAACAGCGGAAACGAGGGGGAAAGAGTGACGAGTGAGGAATGAGGAGTGATGAGTTTTCCGTAACTCCTCACTCCTGACTCCTCACTTGAATCACAATGTGACTCCCTGTTTGAAAATCGCGATCTCCCTGAATCCGTTTTCTTCGTTCTTTGCCAGTTTTTCGCCGGAGGCGATGGCAAAGACGAGGGACATCAGGTCGTTGCCGAGTTCGTCAAGCGTCATGCCGGAGAGCAGCCTGCCCGCGTCGAAGTCGATCCATCCGTGCTTTTTGGCGGCGAGGGGAGTGTTGGAGGAAATCTTGACGGTGGGGACGGGGCAGCCGAAGGGCGTGCCGCGGCCGGTGGAGAAAAGCACCAGCTGCGCGCCGCTGGCGGCCAGGGCCGTGGAGGCCACCAGGTCGTTGCCCGGGGCGCTCAGCAGGTTCAGGCCGGGGGCGGTGACACGCTCGGCGTATTTGAGCACGCCCCTGACCGCGGAGGAGCCGGACTTCTGCGTGCAGCCCAGGGCCTTGTCTTCCAGGGTGGTGATGCCGCCCTGCTTGTTGCCGGGGGAGGGGTTCTCGTACACCGGCATGTGGTAGCTCTCGAAATAGCCCTTGAAGCCGTTGATCAGCTGTACGGTCTTTTCAAACAACTCCTTGGTGCCGCAGCGGGACATGAGGATGGTCTCCGCGCCGAACATTTCCGGGACCTCGGTCAGGATGGTGCTGCCGCCCATGGCGGTCAGCAGGTCGGAGAACACGCCGATGGTCGGGTTCGCCGTGATGCCGGACAGGCCGTCGGAGCCGCCGCACTTGAGGCCGACCACCAGCTGGTCCGCCGGGCAGGGCACGCGCCTGTCTTCGCGCATCCGCGCCGCCAGTTCCTGGATCAGGTTCATGCCCTCGGCCAGCTCGTCCTCCACGCTCTGGCAGACCAGGAAGCGCACGCGGCTCTCATCGTATTCGCCCATGTACGGCTTGATCTGCGCGATGCCGCTGTTCTCGCAGCCCAGGCCCAGCAGCAGCACGCCGCCGGCGTTGGGATGCACCGCGAAGTCCGCCAGCGCCTGGCGGGTGTTGTCCTGGTCCAGCGCCAGCTGGGAGCAGCCGTAGGGATGCGGGAAGGCGTACACGCCGTCGATGCTCCCGCCCGCCAGATCCTGCGCCATGGCAGCCAGGGCCTTGGCCACGTCGTTCACGCAGCCCACCGTGGGGATGATCCACAGCTCGTTGCGGATGCCGGGGCGGCGGTCAGTGCGCGGATAGCCCATGAAGGTGCGCGGCGGCAGGCGCTTTTCCGGCACTTCAATGGGCGCCCAGGTGTATTCCAGTTCGCCGGAGAGCAGCGTCTTCAGGTTGTGGGTGTGCACGTGCGCGCCGGCGGGGATGTCCGCCAGCGCTCTGCCGATGGGATAGCCGTACTTGATGACCGGTTCGCCTTCGCGGATGTCCCGCAGGGCGGTCTTGTGGCCCATGGGCAGGTCTTCAAGCAGCGTGATTTCCCCGCCGGCGTATGCCACGGTTTCCCCGGCCTTCAGCGGCTCCAGCGCTACCGCGACCATGTCCCGGGGAGTGATTTGTAAAAGTCTGTTCATGGATGACCTCCGAGGGATAAGTTAAAGGGAGTCACGAGGGAGAAGAGTGGAGTGTGGAGTGTGGAGAGTGGAGTTTTATTATGTTTGAAATGCAGAGAGAATGGAGCGCAGAACATCCCAAACTCTACTCTCCACATTCCTCACTGTTTTATACAATCGCTTCCTTATATGCTTCCAGCGCGCCTTTTTCGCGGATCAGCTTCAGGATGCGGACGATCTCGGGCTCCAGGCCGGGGATCTCCGTCAGATCCTGGCCCCACATCTGCACGTTGGCCAGCACGTCGTGCACCAGCGCTTCGGGGGCGGCGTCCCTGCGCTCCCAGTAGAACTCCAGCGCCCAGCGGTCGTCGGAGACCACGTATTCGTTGCCCTTGGGGCGGCGGCAGACCAGGCCCTTGTCGGTCAGCGCCTGGATATCGCTGGAATAGAAGGCGATGTAGGCCGCGAGGCTGGTCGTCAGACATTTGGGCAGCTGCCCGTTGGCTGCGATGTAATCCAGGAAGGTGGGCATGTTGCGGGCGCGCCACTTGGAGGTGGAGTTCAGGGAAATGCTCATCAGCTCGTGGTTCACGAAGGGGTTGTTGAAGCGGTCTTGCACCGCCGCGGCGAATTCGTTCAGGTCCTTCCTGTCCAGGGGCAGGGTGGGGATGACCTCTTCGTTGAGCATTTTGTTCATGAAGCCGCGCACCGTGTCGTTGTGCATGCAGTCGCGCACGATGTCGAAGCCCGCCAGATACGCGCCCAGCACGAAGCCGGTGTGCGCGCCGTTCAGGATGCGCACCTTGCGCTTCTTGTAGGGGGTCACGTCGGGCACCACGATCACGGGCACGCCGGCCGCCTTGAAGGGCAGGCGGTCCTCCAGGCCCTCGGGGCCTTCGATGACCCAGATGCCGAAGACCTCGCCCACGTCCGTCAGCGGGTCCTCATAGCCGTTCAGCTCGTTCAGGCGGGCGACCTCCTGCGGGTCGCGGATGCGGCCGGGCACGATGCGGTCCACCAGGGTGGAGCAGAAGATATTCTCGTTATTGACCCAGGCGCGGAACCCGTCGTCCAGCTTCCAGTCGTCGATGTACTGGTTGACGCACTTCAGGAGTTCCTTGCCGTTGTTGTCGATCAGCTCGCAGCTGAGCATCACGATGCCCTTCTTGCCCGCCATATAGCGCTCATAGAGCACACGGGTCAGCTTGGCGGGGAAAGAGATGGGCGGATTCTGGTCAAAAGTGCTCTCGGTGTCATGTACGATGCCGGCTTCGGTGGTGTTGGACACGATGATCTCCAGGTCGTCGCTCTTGGCCAGCTCCAGCACCTTGTCCCATTCGCCATAAGGATTCATGGCGCGGCTGACGGCAGAGATGACGCGCTTGTCATCCACCTTGACGCCTTTTTCGCTGCCGCGCAGATACAGGGTGTACAGGCCCTGCTGCGCGTTGATCAGCTCGGTCAGGCCCGATGCGATGGGCTGCACCAGGACGACCTTGCCGTTGAACCCGGCCTTTTCGTTGGCGATGTCGATAAAGTCATCCACGAACGCGCGCAGGAAGTTGCCTTCGCCGAACTGCATGACCTTTTCGGGTGCGTTTTCCAGGATGTATCCCGGATAGCCGGTTTTTTTCAGGACTTCGTAATTCAGTTTATTCATGTTCAGCTCCTCCTTGACGTGTCGCTTGGATCAGCTCTGGAAACAGTATACTTCGGCGGCAAAACAAATGTCAATCATTTATTTTCATCATTCCGTTGACAGTTTTTTTGTTCATTTTTATAATACTCCTGTACTGTGGAATATTTTCATGGTCATCGTGCAGGAAAACCTGCCGGATCCGTCTGCGCCGGAAGGCGCTTCGATGAGGTGAGATCGGTGAAAAAGGCAAAATGGCTGAAGCTTCTGCGCAACCTGGACGTGAGCGCCGCCTGCGCCGCGCTGGCCGTCCTCGTGCTGAATACCCTGGCAGCCATGGTGATGCGGCTCGTGACGGAACAGCCGCCGATATGGCCCAGGGAGGTGCAGGTTTTCTGCCAGGTGTGGCTGTCGTTCCTCGGCGCGGGCGCCGCGCTGCGGTATGGGATGGCCGCTGCGACCGGCACGTTTGCGGACCTGCTGCCCGAAAAGGGCAGGCGGCTGCTGGCGTATGCCGTGGACGTCCTGGCGGTGTTCATCCTGGCCTTCCTGCTGGTGCAGTTCGGGAACTATGTTTCATGGTTCTTCGGCAGGCTGCACGTCAGCAGCGCCAGCCTGGGCATCCCCTATAAGCTGATCTACGGCATCAGCCCGTACGCCTGCGCGCTGATGATCGTCAGCTATCTGCTGAACCGGTATCTGCCGGGATCCGTGCGGGAACCGGACGCCGGCGCGGCCGGCCGCGAGGGGGAGGTGACGGCGCAATGACCCTGGAGCTCTGCCTGAGCATCGCCGGCGCTGTCGGCGTTTTCGCGCTGACGCGATTCGTCATGAAAAAACCCTGGCTGATTTCCGTTCTCCTGGGCGCGGCGGTACTGCTCGCCTGCAATACCCAGTGGTTCAAGCCTTCCCTGGAGGCGGTGGGCCAGGTCGTCGGCGGCAGGATCGTGCTGATCGCAGCGGCTGCGGTCATGCTGCTGCTGATCGTCATGAAGGCGCCGGTTTTCATCGCGGTATTTGCCGGCGCGGTCGTTTATTACCTGTTCATGGTCGACGGCGGCATCAACCAGTTTATCTTTGCCCGCAAGGGCGTGGGCGCGATGGACAGCGCCTCCCTGCTGGCGATCCCCTTCTTTGTCTGCGCCGCTGCGTTCATGAACCGCGGAGGCGTCACCCGGCGCGTGCTGAACCTCTGCAAGGCGGTCGCCGGCCGCCTGCCCGGCGGCATGGCGCAGGCCGACGTCCTGCTCTCAGTGCTGACGGGCGGCATTGCCTGCTCGGACCTGGCAAACGCGGACGCGCAGGCCGGGACGCTGGCGCCTGAGATGGAGGGGAGCGGCTGCCCCAAAGCTTTCTCCTCCGCGGTCACGGCGGCCTCCGCCATGCTCACCGGCCTGATCCCCCCGGGGATTGCGATGATCCTGTACGCCGCCGTCACGGACGTGCCCCTGGACAGGCTGTTCGTTTCCGGTATCGCTGCCGGGCTGATCCTGTGCGCCGCCATGATGGCGCTGGTGCACCTCGTCTCCGTAAAGCGCGGTTATGGGCCTGCCCGCGCGGAGCGCTTGCCCGGCGGGGAGTTCCTGCGCTGCCTGGGGTCTGCGCTGCCGGCTTTGTGCCTGCCGGTCATTATCATCTGCGGCATCTGCCTGGGCGCCTTTTCCGCCGCCGAAGCCGGCGCCGCGGCTGTCCTGTACGTGATCGTTCTGGGCCTGATCTACCGGGAACTGACCTGGGAGTCTGCCCTGCGGGCCTGTAAGGAAACGGTCGTCGTCACCGGCGGCATCATGCTCATCGTATCCGCGGCTTCGGTGTTCAGCTGGGCGCTGGCCAAGGAGCGCCTGCCGGAGCAGCTGGCGCAGCTCATCATGCGGGTCTGCCCCGGGAAAACCGCGTTCCTGGCCGGCGTGAGCGTCATGATGCTGCTGGCTGGCATGTTCGTCGACGGCAATGCCGTCCTGCTCCTGGCAGCGCCGGTACTGACGCCCATCGCCGCGCAGTACGGCATCAACGGGGTCCACTTCGCGATGGTCATCATCCTCGGCACCGTGCTCGGCGGCCTGACCCCGCCGATGAGCCCCCTGAGGACCGCGGTCTGTTCCGTCACCGGATGCCAAAGGAAGCCCTTTAACAGGGAAGCGGCCCCCTTCTGCCTCCTGGCGCTGGCGCTACTGATCCTGTTTACCTTCGTTCCGTCTCTGACCACGGGGATCGTGCGGCTGGTCTTCGGGGCGGCGCAATGATGTAAATTTGCCGATTCTGTGCTTGAAAACAGCGCCCGTTGCATGTACAATAGGAAAGTAATCTGATCACAGTCAGGAGAGAAACAGGAATGCTGGTTGGTATTATCGGGGCAATGGCCCGGGAGACGGACGCGATCATGGCGCGCATGACGAACGCCGAAACGCGCATGGAGTGCGGCATCCGTTTCTGCCGGGGGACGCTGGACGGCGTGCAGGCCGTGACCGCGCAGTGCGGCATCGGCAAGGTGTTTGCCGCCATGTGCGCTACGGTCATGATCGAGCGCTACCGCCCGAACCTGATCCTGAACATCGGCGTCGCCGGGGCGCTGGACGGCACGCTGGATATCGCCGACCTGGTGATCGCAGACAGCGCGGTGGAGCACGATATGGACACCACGCCCATCGGCGACCCGCCGGGGCTGATCTCCGGGCCGAACGTGGTCCACATGCCGGTGGATGCGGCCGCGCGGGAGCGCCTGCTGCGCGCCGCCGGGACGCTGGGCTGCCGCGTGGTCTCCGCCGCCATCGCCACCGGCGACCAGTTCATCGAGCGGCTGGCGGACAAGCAGCGCATTGCGCGGGATTTCAGCGCCGCCGCCTGCGATATGGAGGGCGGGGCCATCGCCCAGGTCGCCATGACCGCGGGCGTGCCCTACGCCGCGTACCGCGCCATTTCGGATACGCTGACGGGCAACGGCCAGGAGTATGCGCGCAACGCCGACCGCGCCGCCGCCGTGAGCGGCCGCCTGCTGTCGGCCTTCCTGAACGGCCTCAAGGAGGACCTGTATGAGCTTTGACAAGTGGGACCACCGCTTTATGGAGATGTCGCACATCATCGCCGGCTGGACCAGCTGCTTCGCCCCGGGCCGGGCGATCGGCGCGGTGATCGTGCGGGACAAGCGCATCATGACCACCGGCTACAACGGCGCGCCTCAGGGCATGAAGACCTGCAAGGAGCGCGGCTACTGCCTGCGCCGGCGGCTGAACATCCCCTCCGGCACCCGGGCCGAGGTCTGCTACGCCATCCACGCGGAGCAGAACGCCATCATCCAGGCGGCCAAGCTGGGCGTGTGCATCGAAGGCGCGACGCTGTACTGCACGCACCAGCCTTGCTCCGTCTGCGCCAAGATGATCGTCAACGCCGGCATCCGCCGCGTGGTGTATGAGCAGGGATATCCGGACGACTTCACCCACGAGATCTTCGGCGAGACCGGTGTGCTGGTGGAAAAGATGGAGCCGGACGCCGAATGACAATGCTACTCCCCGAAAGGAGATTCTTTGCTGCATGAAACGTTTTTTTGCTTTACTGCTCTGCCTGGCGACGGCCCTGGCCGCCGTGACCGCCTGCGCGGATAAACCCAAGGACATTCCCACGCTGAAGGTGGAGGAGATCCCGGACACACCGCCGGGCATCATCAATTACCTGCTGCTGTGCGTGGATTCCTGGGGCAGCAAGGAGGACGCCGCCCAGGGTGGGGCGATCGACGCCGGCGACGACGGGGAGGACGGCGCCCAAGGCGCAGCTACGGTGGATAACGCCTATGCGGCCTATATCGACGAGATCGAGACCGCGGTGCAGAACATCTCCACCCCCCGGGCCCTCGGCAACACGGACGGCATGATCCTGGTGACGGTGGATACCTACCTGCACCGGGTGATGCTCACGTCCTTCGTGCGCGACCTGCTGATCCAGAAGCCGGACGGCAAGTTCAACCGGCTGAGCCGTTTCGTGCCCAATAACGGGAACAATCAGGCGGCGGTGGAGCAGCTGCTGGATATCTACGCCTCCCATTTCGGCGTGAAGATCGACCATTACGTGGTCGTGAACTGGTCCATGGTGCGCAACATCATCAACGCCGCGGGCATCAAGGATGCCAACGGCGTCGGCCGCGTGGAGCTGGAGCTCACCAAGGGCGAGGCCGAATACCTGCGCGGCAAGGACGCCTATACCGCCAGCTGGGCCACCCCCAGGCTGAAGGGCGCGGGCACCTACATGCTCAGCCCCCACGCGGCGGTCATTTACATGCGCTGCCGCAAGTCCGCCTCCGCCATCAACGGCGAGAAGTACGACTACCGCCGCACCACCCGCGCGCGCAACGTGCTGGTCTCCCTGAAGAACAACCTGACCGACATTTCCTACGACCAGGCCATGGAGCTGCTGGATATCGTGGTCAACAACGTACTGGTCACGGATATGTCCGCCATGGACCTGCTGGAGGCGGCAGACATCGCCTTCGATCTGAAGACCAGCGATATCGACCAGTTCCGCGTGCCCATCGACGGGACCCACAAGACCATCAGCTATTCCAGCGGCTCCTGCGAGGAGATCGATTTCCTGGCGAACCGCGAGGCGCTGTGGGAATACCTGGGCTATAACAGCTTTGTCGTCCGCGAGGAGGAGTAATACTAATTCTCACCTAAAACATGCACATCTGTGGGCGGCTTTTGCGGCATCTCTGCGTCAGCCGTCCTCACCGGGCTACGCCCTCAATTCGCCATTGTCGCATAGTCCGCTGTGCGGTCTATGCTCTGTGGCTCATTGGGACTCCTCCTGCCTTCATCCGTCACAGGCGGCGGCAGGATACGTCCCTTCGGATACGCTTTCGGACGTCTTCCGTACCTGCTCCAAAATCCGTCCCACATATGCACATTTATTTAGATGAGAATTAGTATAAGCTTGAGGCGCAGTCCTGGCAAATGAGGTGAGCAGATGGATTTCCTGTTTAATCCCTACGGCTGGCTGATCGCGCTGGGCATCCTGACGGTGGTCCTGCTGGCGCACCGGGACGAGAAGCGCCTGGGCCTGCCGAAGGACACGTCCATCGACGCTGCGCTGTGCACGGTGCCGCTGGGGGTGCTGGGAGCGCGGCTGTACTATGTGCTGTTCCGGTGGGACGTCTACGCCGCCAATCCCATTTCCGCCCTCTATATCTGGGAGGGCGGGCTGGCCATCTACGGCGGCATCATCGGCGGCGCTCTCGGCATGGCGCTGCTGGCGAAGTTCAAGCGCCTGCCTTTTTCCGCGCTGGCGGACATGGTGATCCCCTACGTGCTGCTGGCCCAGGCCATCGGGCGCTGGGGGAATTACTTCAACGGCGAGGCCTACGGCCGGCCGGTCACCGACGCGGCGCTACAGTTCTTCCCCTACGCGGTGAATGTGGAGGGCAGCTGGTACCAAGCCACCTTCTTTTATGAGTCGGCCGCCGACCTGATCGGCTTCCTGATCATGTTCTTCACCCGAAAGCGCTGGCGGCGGGGGGACGGCCTGCCCCTCTATGCCATCGTGTACGGCATCCCGCGCTTTCTGATCGAAGGCCTGCGCAGCGACAGCCTGTACGTCGCCGGGACGGGCATCCGCATCTCCCAGGCGCTCAGCGCGGCGCTGGTGCTGCTGGGCTGCGGACACTTCATCTACCGCTATCTGATACGACGTCGGAGGCCGTCAGCGTGAATAAGAAACTTTATCGCCTGCTCATCAAAGCCGTGCCGGAGCCCAGGCTCCGGTTCGGGGAATGGACAGGCTTTTCTGTATCCGGGGACCTGGCCGGACGCCTCCTGCGCGTACTGGAGCGCGAGCGGGTGCAGGGCGGCGTGCTGGCGCTGCAGGACGCGGAGGGCGGCGTCACCGCCTCCGCCTTTGGCTGCGCGCGCATGCGGGGCCGCCAGGCGGCGCGGGCGGAGGATTATTTCCGCTGCGCCTCCATCTCCAAATTCGTCACCGCGGCGGGGGTGCTGCGGCTGGCGGCGGCCGGCAGGATCGGGCTTGACCGGGACATCTCGGATTACCTGGGATATCCGGTGCGGCATCCGAAAGCGCCGGACAAGCCCCTGACCCTGGGGCTGTTGGTGGCGCACCGTGCCGCGCTGCGGGACGGGGAGAGCTACCAGGCGGCGCTTGCGCGGCCCGTGCCCCTGCGGGAGCTGCTCCGGCAGCCGGACAGCTATACGGAATACCTGCCGGACGAGGGCTTTGAGTACAGCAATCTCGGCGCGGGCATGATCGGCGCGGTGCTGGAAGCCGCGCTGCGGACCCCCTTCGAGCAGCTGATGCGGGAGGCGGTGCTGGAGCCCGCCGGGGTGCGGGCGACCTATCTGCCCCAGCGCGTCCCCGGCCGGCTGGCGGACGCCTGGCGGCTCATGCCGCCCTCCCGCGCACCGCTGTACGACGCCGAAGCGCGGCAGGTGCGGCCCCTTCCGGCCATGGAGCCGGAGCTGGACTACCTGACCGCCCACGGCGGGCTGTGCGTCACCGCGGAGGAACTGCTGCGGATCGCGGCCCTCACCCGGCGGGATCCCGCCTGCGCTGCCATGCGCGAGCCGCGCTCGGACTTTGACCGTCGCGACCCCCATCTT
>JBGUIY010000316.1:0-16718 GCA_045113475.1 Christensenellales bacterium
CGTTCAGATGCTCGTCCAGCGCGGCTACGTAAACATCCACGTCGGGATGATCCTTCTGGATGCGGGCGATGCCTTCCGGCGCGGCGATCAGGTTCACCAGTCGGATGTTGTGGCAGCCGCGCTGCTTGATAAAGCCGATGGCGGCGCTGGCGCTGCCGCCGGTGGCCAGCATGGGATCCAGCACGATCAGCTCACGGTGCTCGGCGTCCATGGGCAGCTTGCAGTAGTATTCCACGGGGTTCAGGGTCTCCGGATCGCGGTACAGGCCGATGTGGCCCACCTTCGCGTTGGGGATCAGGTTCAGGATGCCGTTCACCATGCCCAGGCCCGCGCGCAGGATCGGGATGATGCCGATGGGCTTGCCGGCCAGCATCTTGGTTTTGGTCACACAGATGGGCGTTTCCACCTCGACTTCTTCCGTCTGCAGGTCGCGGGTCACCTCGTACACCATCAGCATGGAAATCTCGTCCAGCAGCTCGCGGAACTCCTTGCAGCCGGTGTTCTTGTCGCGCATGATGCTCAGCTTGTGCTGAATCAGCGGATGATCAAATACTACTACTTTGCTCATGACGTAACCTCCTCTGTCATTCAGGACAGTTTTCGTCCAAAACATATCAATATATTATCATATAAAAAGCCGCCTCTTGTCAAGGGTGGAAAAGGTCTCTTTGCGCCATTTTTCCACAAGTCGATTTCCGCACAAAAAATATATCAGCAAAAATATTAATTTTTTTGCAGATATACCTTGACAGGTGATGTATTGTGGTATAGAATATAAATTGTCCAAGCAAGGAGGTAGGTACCATGAAAGAAACGTCTGCCCGCAATGTGTTCGCTGTCAGGAATTTCCGGCTGGTCTTTCTGGGCGCGCTGGTGTCTGAGCTGGGCGCCGTGATGTACAGCTTCGCCGTGGGCTTCTGCATCCTGGAAATCAGCGGCAACAACGCTTTCCTGCAGGGCCTTTATCTCGCCGCGTGCGGCGGCACGGCCCTCCTGATGACCCCGATCGGAGGCGTGATGGGCGACCGGTACCGCAAAGCGACCATCATGTTCGTCTGCGACTATATCAAAGACGGACTCATCCTGCTGGCCGGTCTGCTCATGCTGTTGTTCAGGTCGTATGACGCTCAGGTGGCCATCCTCTTTGCCGCCGGGATCCTGGGCAGCGCGATCAGCGGCATTTTCACGCCGGCATCAAGTGCTCTGCTGCCCAATATCGTGGATGACGAGCGCCTCCAGCAGGCAAACGCCTATTTCTCCGTCAAAAACGCCATGGAGTCGATCCTCGGCGTCGTGCTGGCAGGCATACTGTACGCCGTCATCCCCATCCATCTCCTGATCATGCTTGTCGGGATCTGCTATATCCTGTCCGGCGTGTCTGAAATGTTCATCCGCTACGAACACCAGGCGCCGAAGGAAAAACTGACCCTGCGCCTGGCGTGGCGGGACATGGCGGACGGCATCGCCTATCTGAGGGGCCAGAAAGCCATCATGGCGCTGATGTTTTCGATCCTCTTCATCAATTTCTTCGCCACGCCGGTGGTCAACAACTTCCTTCCCTATTTCGTCCGAACCAACATCGCGGGCGCTCCAACCTACCTGTTTGACAGCTGGCTCACGCCGGAACTGTGGTCTTCCGCGTTCACCATGATTTACGGCATCAGTTCGCTGATCGGCGCCGCCGTGCTCAGTATGCGCAGGCAGCAGCCGAAATGTGGCTTCAGGGTCAGCCTGCTGATATGCGCGGTGGCGGCCATCATGACCGCGCTGACGGTCTCCTACTGGCTGCTCGTGGCCCGCAGCGCTTCGCTGAATACTTTCCTGATCCTGTTCAGCCTGGGTTTCTTCCTGATCGGCTACATTCTCGCGGAGGTCAATATCCCCATCAGCACCGTCATGATGCGTACCGTGGCCAAGGACAAACTGAGCAAGGTCACCAGCATCACAGGCATGATTTCCCAGGGGCTCATTCCCATCTCCTCCATGCTGGCCGGGATCACGCTGCAGCGGGCCGGAAGCACCGGACTGCTGGTCATCTGCACGATCGGTTTTACCGCTACCGCCCTGATGCTGCTGTGCAACCGCCGGGTCAGGGAAATCTGATCCGCGCCGAAAAAAATCACAGCAAAAAAACACAACTTTGAAGGAGGAAGCCATATGACGGCAGAATTCATATTATACGATCTCAGGAGAGGTGATTGATTTGGCATTAGCATCAGACATTCTGCGTGGGTACACGGATACGATCCTGCTCAAATGCCTGGCTGAGGGCGACAGCTACGGCTATCAGATGATCAAGCAGATCGCAGAACTCAGCGGCGGCGCGCTGCAGCTCAAGGAGCCCACCCTGTACACCGCCTTCCGGCGGCTGGCCCAGGACGGGCTGATCGACAGCTACTGGGGCGACGAACAGAGCGGCGCCCGCCGGCGCTATTACCGCCTGACGGAAAAAGGCCGCCAGCGCCTGCTGGACGACCAGCGGACCTGGCTGGAAACGAGACGGACCCTCGACCTGCTGCTTCTCCAGAGAGAAGCCGAAGATAACGCATAACGGAGGAAACACCGACATGTATCAGAAAATAAATGAAATCACCGACAAACTGTTTCAGGACATCGAAATGACCGAAGAAGCCATGGCGCTGAAGGAAGAACTCACCGCTGACCTGAACGAGCGCTTCTCAGACATGCTGGCCGAGGGCGTCAGCGAGGACGAAGCCGCCCGGCGCATCAGCGCAGACCTGGAGGACTTCGGGGAACTGACCGGTTCCTTCCCCCGCCGTCAGCAATCTCTGATGCCCATCTCTCCGGACAGCCTGCCGGTCGGCGGCGTCAGCGAGATCCATGTCCGTCTGGGCAGGGACGACCTGCGCGTACTGCCTTCGGAGGACCAGCGGATCCACCTCGCCCTCACCGGCGATCCCGAAGCACAGTGGCACAGCGCACAGGACGGTCAGGTCCTGACGCTCGAGATCGTCCGTCCCGACGAGATCAACAGAGCCGGGGACACACCGCAGACGCTCAGCGGCTGGATCCTGAAGACGATTAACAGCATGGTTTCCTATCCGCGGCATGAGCACTGCCAGGGCACGCTCTACGTCCCTGCCGGCTGGCACGGCAGCATGGACATCGGCACCGGCAGCGGAGACGTCGATATCGACCTGCCTCTTTCCGCGCTTTCCGTCCATTCGGGCAGCGGCGATGTCAGCATCCGCGCGTACGAGGGCTGCCAGAAAGTCCGCGTCAACTCCGCCAGCGGAGATATCCGGCTGAACGGCAGCGCGATGATTGTAAACCTGAACGCCACCAGCGGCGACATCGACATGAGCGGCCGGGCAGACTGCTCGCTCAGGGTCAGCACCACCAGCGGAGACGCGGACCTGCTTCAGGTCCGGACCGACGTCCTCGTGTGCAAAACGACCTCGGGCGATCTCACCTTCAGCGGCGAGGCGCGCGAGATCGATTACAAAGCCGTATCGGGCGATATCAGTCTGTCGCTCTCCGGCCCTCTCCGCCAGATCACCGGCTCCGCCGTGTCGGGCGATGCTGATATCGTACTGCATGATCACCAGCCCGCCAGCGCCCGGGCCACGACCGTCTCCGGCCACGTCCAGATCAGCTGCCAGGAAGGCCCCCACGCCGCTCAGATCAGCCTCAAGAGTGTCTCAGGAAATATCAAAGTGATGTAAAGTCAGGCAGGAAGCCCCAGCCTTTCCTTCATCCGTTCCACGTATTCATAGGGCACTTTCAGGTCGCCGTAGCCGCTGAGCATATCCAGCCCGGCTTTGAATGTGCCATGAAAATCACTGCCGCCTGATCGCAGGCAGTGATTTTTTCGTGCAATTTCCTCCGTCCTTTCGCGCCAGTCGTCGTCGAACTCACAGTAGCGGGTCTCCAGTCCGTCCGCCCCCATGTCCAGCACCCGCTGGCAGACGGCACAGCAGTGGTCCCTGTCTTTCTTGTCGATCTGGTTGGCGTGCGCCACGAAGGCCAAACCCCCGCCCCGGTGGATGATTTCCACCGTCTCCTCCGGCGTCGGCGTCTCGCGCTCCACATAGGCGACACCGCCCTTGCGCAGATAGGTGTTCATAGCCTCCGTCACTGTCATGGCATATCCCCGCTCCACCAGGATCTTTCCGATATGCGCCTTCGTCAGCACGCTGCCGCTGAAACGGGACATGTCCTCCTTCGAGATGCAGAAGCCGTTGTCCATCAGCTTTTTCAGCATCTGCTCATTGCGGACGTCGCGGGTTTTGGAGAGTTTTTCGACCCGCCTGGCGAATTCACGGTCCTGCCAGCGGATAAACAGACCCACTACATGGATCTCGCAGCTTTCCAGCTTCGTGGTGATCTCAATGCCGGGAATGACCTGCTGACCGATGCGTTCCCCTTCTGCCACGGCCCGCCCCAGTCCTGCGATCGTATCGTGATCCGTGACTGCCAGAGCCAGCGCGCCCTTCTGTTTTGCATACCTCACGGATTCCTCCGGGGCAAAAGAGCCGTCGGAGGCCGTCGTATGCGTATGCAAGTCACATAGTCGTTCCATAGTGACGCTTCCTTTCAATTACTGCGCTTCTTATTCCGCACGAAGGCAATAAACTGCTTGATCTCGTTGAGGAACGCAAATACAAAGGCAAAGATCAGGATAGCGACGCAGAGGGGGCGCGTGAAGAAGATAGAAGCGCTGCCGTTGCTCAAAACCAGCGAACGGCGCAGGTTCGTCTCAAACAGCTCGCCCAGCACCAGACCGATGGTCAACGGCGGGATGGGAAAGCTGAAGCGCCGCATCAGGTAGCCGATGAGGCCGAATGCAATGAGCAGGCTCACCTCAAATGTAGTATTTCCGATGGCGAAGCCGCCCATGCAGCACACAGCGATGATGCACGGGACCATGACCGCCTTGGGTACGCGGCTGATCTGCGCGAAGCCCCGGGAAAAGAGAAGACCCTGCAGCAGCATGAAGATATTGATGATCAGCAGGCCGCCCATGATGGCATATACCCAGATGCTTTCGCCGCTGAACAGCTGCGAGCCGGGCGTGATGCCCTGCATTGTCAGCGCACCCAGCATGATCGCCGTCAGGCTGTCGCCGGGGATGCCCAGCGTCAGCATGGGAATCAGCGTAGCGCCGGTCACTGCGTTATTGCCGCATTCGGCTGCCACCACGCCTTCGAGCGCGCCTTTGCCAAACTCCTCCGGGTTTTTCGCAGCCCGTCGCGCCTCATTGTAGCAGAACATGGCCGAGGTCGCCCCGCCGGTGCCAGGAATCGCCCCGATGACAGTGCCGATGGCCGAAGAGCGCAGGAGCGTTTTCCAGTATCTGAACAGTTCCCGTAGCTTCAGCGTCGATTTGATGTACGGCACCTTTTCGATACCGCCCTTGCGGTGCTGATTGTACACGTCCCGGGCCATGAACAGAACCTGAGTCAGGGCGTACGCGCCCAGCATGCAGGTGGATACCTTCAGGCCGCCCATGAGGCGGTAATTGCCAAACATCAGGCGCTGGGAACCGTAGATCTGGTCCAGGCCTACAGTGGAAAGCAGCAGGCCAAGCATGGCGGAGATGAGTCCCTTGAGCTTGTTTTTGCCCGCTGTACTGATAGCTGCCAGCATGCCGAATACGCAGAGCGCGAAATACTCAGGCGATCCGATCATCAGCACGACCTTGGCCACCTGCGGTGCCAGGAACATGAGCACGAAAGCGCTAAACAGGCCGCCAATCGTGGAGGACAGCAGCGCCGCGCGCAGGGCGTCGCCTGCTCGGCCCTGCTGAGTCAGCGGATAGCCGTCAAACACGGTGGCCGCCGCGTTGGAAGTGCCCGGCGTGTTGATCAGGATCGCGGTGATGGAGCCGCCGTACATGCCGCCTACATAGGTGCCCAGCAGCAGATACATGCCGGAAAGCGAATCCATCCCGTAGGTCAGCGTCAGCACGATCGTGACCGCGAAGGTCAGGCTCAGGCCGGGCATGGCGCCGATGACGATGCCCAGCGCGATGCCCAGGTTCATGATCAATACGTTATGGACTGTAAAGGCTTCGGTGATGATTTGTCCAATCATTTCCTGATCCCTCCCCTCTTACGGCAGCTGCACATGCAGCACGAACCGGAATATGGCCCAGATGGACGCCGCGAAAAGGTAAACGTACAGGAAGTATTGCCATTTCCGGCAGCCGGTAATCACCAGCACGACGGGGATCATGCACAGCGTGGGAATCACGAAGCCAACGCGGTTGATGCCCAGACCGTACAGTACCACGACCGCATATATGATCCACGGCATCAGGGCCGCGATGATCTCATGCGGCGTTTTCTTTTCTCCCTTTTCCCGGATGCAGCCGTTTGCCTGTGCCTCTTTCCGCGCTTTCACGAAAGCAGCGCCGTACTTGATGTCGCCGATAACTACACAGACAGCCATCACCCATCCCAGAAAATAAGGAAAGGTCTGGGGCGTGAAGGAGTCATCACGCAGAGCGGCTTTGGGTACCTTGATCAGCACGGGAATCACATAAAACAGCAGCACAGCCACCAGCACTGTACAGACCAGCATCACCAGCAGCTCTTCACGGGCTTTTTTGTACGCGGCCTTGGTCACAGTCATCACCTCCGAGAAAATAGGGAAAAGGGGATGGAACTGCGTCCATCCCCCAAAGGCTGTGTTTTACTTGAGGCCCGCCTGCGTCAGCACGGCATCCCATGTTCCGGTCGCGTCAGCCACCCACTGGGTGATGCTTTCTTCGGTGGGAATCTCAGTCATGGCGCCGGCGCCATTGTTGATCAGGAACTGCTGATATTCATCGCTGAGGATGGTTGCATTGATCTGCTGCTTGATCCATTCCGCGATGTCGTCAGGTGTATCCTTCCTGATGGCGACGATCTTCACGCCCGCCAGCGGAGCCAGGCCCTCGATGCCGTATTCGCCCAGGCACTTGACCTCGGGAAGCAGCGGCGTCCTGTCGGAATAGAGGGTCATCAGCGCACGCAGATCGCCCTGGTTGACGTAGGGCACGATGTAGTTATCGTCCATCAGGCCGAACTCGACCTCGCCGTTCTGTACAGCCTGCATAACGCCATTGGAACCCTTGTATACCACAAACTTGCAGTTTTCATACTTGCCGATCTGCATCATGGCATGGGCGAACTCCACATGGCTGTGGCCGCCGATGGAACTGACGCCCACTGTGATCTCGCGGTCGCCGTTGAGCAGCTCCCACAGCTGTTCAGGCGTTTCAAGCTCGGAAGCGGGACGGGTCACGGCCACGCCAACGCTGTCGTTGGCCAGCTTGGTAAGATAACGGAAGTCCGCGGCGGAGTAAATAACCTCGGAGGTCAGGGGCATGGTGATCAGGCCCGTTGTGGAAAGGGTGATCAGGGTCTGTCCGTCAGCCGGACGGGTGAAGCACTCTGACATGCCGATGGACTGGTTGCCGCCGGAAATATTTTCAACTACAACGTTTCCGCCCAGTCCGGCATCGCCCAGCGCGCGGGTAAAGGTATCCGAGGCACCGCCCGCGGTGGAGGGGATGATCCAGGAAATAACGCCCTTGGGATATCCTGCAGGCTGTGCTACCTCCGCCACCGCGGCGCAGCTCAGGAACAGGCACAGAATCAGAGCAACGCATAACAGCTTCTTCATGATGTGTTACCTCGCTTTCGATTTTTCAACTGCTCGGACGGATCTTCACCGCCCCTTTGTTTGTATTTTAACAGATAACCAAAGAATTGACAACAAATGATCATCATTTCAGTAAATAATCATATTTGTGCATTTTCGGCTTGAAAATCGCCTGATTATACGTTATTATATCAGTGGAATTTACAGCATTGCACACTTTTGCGCAAAACTGATGATTACATTCACGCAAAAAGGGAGGCCGGAACGTGTTTCGGGACGAACGATTGAACAGCGTACTGGAGCTGACCGTCAAACGCGGTTTCGTTACTGTGCCGGAGCTTTGTGAACAATTCAGGGTCAGTCCCGCCACCATCCGCCGTGATCTTCAGATCTTATCTCAGAAAGGCCTGCTCCAGCGCAACCGCAACGGTGCCGTGCCCTGGCAGAAGCAGCACACTGAAGCCTCGGTCCACTTCCGGGCTGCCGTCAACGCCAAAGCCAAGCAAAAGATCGCCCGGGCGGCCGCCGAACTGCTGTCGGACGGTAACCTTATCTTCATAGATTCGTCCACCACAGTGCTGAGCATGGTGGATTTTCTCTCCTCGCGCCGAAACCTTACCATCGTATCCAACAGCCTGCTGCTGATGACGCTGATGCGAGGCACCGCGCACCGGATGATACTGACCGGCGGGGAATATTACGCCCCCTCCCACGCCTTCTACGGCGAATGGGCGGCCGAAGCACTGAACACCTACAACTTCGATTTCGCCTTCATTTCCAGCGTCGCGGTCACACGCGACGGGTGGGCTGCCGAAACGATGGAGCGCAGCGTATCGGTCCGGAAGAACGCGCTGCGCCGTGCCAGTGTCAAAGTACTCATGTGCGACAAAAGCAAGATGAATCTGCAGCGCGCCTACAATATCGCCCCCATCGATGAAATGGACTACATCATCACGGACGACCCGGTTTTCCCCCGCGGGACCCGCTCTGCGGTCATCCGCGTTTAACGGAGAGCCTATGCCGAAAAGCGAACGATACAACACGATCCTCTCGCTGCTGAACGAGCGCGGCTATCTGAGCGTCGAAGAGCTGAGCCGCATGATCTACGTGAGCCCCTCCACGCTGCGCCGCGACCTGGCCGAAATGAGCCGCAGCGGCTACATCAAGCGCAGCTGGGGCGGCGTGATGGCACTGACGCCCTCGGAAGCGGAAGACGCCGTTGTCCACCAGGAAAGCGCCTCACTGACGCCGGAACAGGCAGCCATCGCCCAGGCGGCGGCAAAGTACCTGCGGGAAGACGATGTCACTTATCTGGACGCGTCCGGACTGGTGCTGGGCATGATCCCGATGATCAAAAACATGCCCCGGCTCACGCTGGTCACCAACAGCCTGCGGCTTCCAATGATCCTGCCGGAGGGCCGGCACAGGCTGTTCAGCCTGGCAGGCGAACTGGCCTCCCGCAGTCTCTCCCTGACAGGCTCCCGCACGATAGAAAGCGCCGCACAATTTAATTACCGCATCGCCTTTTTCAGCTGTTCGGGAATCTCGAAGGGCTTTGCCACCTGCAATACCGCCGGCACAGCCATGCTCATGCGTACGGTCCTGGCGCACTCCGCAGAAAGTGCGCTGCTCTGCACCCGGGACAAGGCTCAGCGCGTGACCGCCATCAACGCCGTGCCCCTGAGCCGTTTCGACCACATCATCACCGATGTGCCGGAATTGTTCCGGGATTACAGTGAAAAAGTCGTCGCCGTCAGCTGATCCCGACAAAAACAGCCATGCAGGGCAGTACCCGCACGGCTGTTTGTTTATAGTGAAGTTTATTTGACCCCGCGGTAGGCGAAGCCCTCGATGATCTTCTTGCTGGCGAAGATGAACACGATCAGGATGGGCAGCACCAGCAGGGTGTTGGCGGCCATGACGGTGTTCCAGCGGATGCCCAGCTCGGCGTCGCGCAGGTGCTCGACCACGATGGTCAGGGGCTGCACGTCGCGGCTGCGGGTCATCACCAACGGCCAGAAGTAGGCGTTCCAGGTGCCGATGAAGGAGAACATGGCGATGGTCACCATGGCGCTCTTGCACATGGGCAGCATGATGCGGGTCATGATCTGCAGCTCGCCCGCACTGTCCAGCTTGGCGCTCTCCACGATTTCGTCCGGGATCTGCTTGAAGGACTGGCGCAGCATGAAGATGCCGAAGGCGTCCGCGCCCAGGGGCAGGATCTGCGGCCAGAGCGTGAAGATCAGGTTCAGGTCCTGCATGCGCAGGTAGACGGGGATGTAGGTCAGCTGCAGCGGGATCATGAAGGCGACCAGCACGATGCCGAACAGCAGGCCCTTCAGCGGGAACTCGCGCTTCGCGAAGGCGTAAGCCGCGGGCACCATGATCACCAGCTGCAGGGCGATCACCGCCGCGGTGACGACCACGGTGTTCTTGAAGTAGTTCAGGATGTTTTCGCCGGAGAAGAAGGTGTTCTCATAGCCCTCCATGGTCCACTGGGTCGGCCACATGGTGGGCGGCACGTTCAGCGATTCCGGATAGGTCTTGAAGGCCGTGATGATCATCCAGTAGAAGGGGAAAACGAAGGCCAGCATCAGGATGATCTTCATCACGTCGCTGAACAGCTGCAGACCCCACTTGGGCTGCTGGAAGTACTCGACGGCGGTATTTTTGACCGTCTCCCAGAGGCTGCCGTTTTCCTGCTTGACCGCCAGGGATTTTTCCATCGCCACGATGAGCGACAGCACGAAGAACACGCTGGACGCGATCAGCAGCTCCTTCATGAGCATCGCGCAGGCGAAGCCAAAGGTGCTGATCCCGGCCAGGGAGGCGGGCAGGACGGAGCGGTCCATGAACACGCCGGTGAACAGCTGCGCCCGCAGGTCAGCCGCGTTTTCCGCGGCCAGCGCCTGCTTGACCGGCACATAGGTATACCACCCGACAAAGGCGAGTACGAACAGCACAACGCCGATGACGGCCAGAGTGATCGTCAGTCTCTTGACGGACCCGGCCTGTCCGTGCTGAATTTTGTTGCGGATATAGCGATACAGCAAGCCGATGTCCCCCCTTTACTGATAATGGACCTTCTTCTCAACGAAGGCGAAGTCGAAGATGGTGACGCCCACCATGATCAGCATCATGATGATGCCGGCGGCGCAGGCGTAGCCCAGCGTATTGTTGCGCTGGAAAGCGTAATCGTAGATATACATGCTCAGCACGCGGGTGGCGTCGCCCGGGCCGCCGTTGGTCATGATGCGCACGGAGTCGAACACCTTGAAGCTGCCGGTCGTGATGGTGATCAGCAGGAAGAACAGCTGCGGACTGATCATGGGGATGGTGATCTTGAAGAACGTCTTGAAGGCGGAGGAGCCGTCCAGCCTGGCGGACTCGTAGATCTCGGTGGGGATGCTCTTCATGGCGCTCATGATGATCAGACAATAGTAGCCCACGCTCTTCCAGGTGTTCATGAGCACGATGGAGAACATGGCCGTGTTGCTGGAATCCAGCCAGCGGATGGAGGGCACGTTCAGCGCCTGGTACACCGGCCCCAGCACGGTGTTGAACAGGCCGTAGGGCTGGCTGCTCATCAGCCAGCTCCAGATGAAGCCGGCCGACACGCCCGCCACCAGGTGGGGCGTGAAGAACAGCGTCTGGGCCACGTTGTTGAGTTTGCGGCTCTTGTACATCCACTGCGCGAACAGGATGGACAGGATCATCACCAGCACCAGCGCCATGCCGGTGTAGGCGGCAGTATTGCGCAGGGCGATCCAGAAGTCCGGACGCATGTTGTAGTTCTGCAGCGCGCGCCAGCTCTTGAAGGGATTCTTCGCGTTCCCGTAATACAGGCTCATGATGAACATGGCCACGGTCGGGTACAGGACGAAGGCGATCAGAAAGGCCATGGCAGGCAGCACCATCAGATAGCTGGTCAGCCAGCTGCGGTGCTTGATGCGCCGGGTCTCGCGCAGCGCCTGCTTTTCGATATCAGCGATGGTCGTCATTCGTTCTGCCCTCCCAGCTTATCCAGGAGCATCTGCGGCCCGCCGTGCCCGAGGCGCTTCCCGTCCGAGCCGAAGAAGTGGATATGCCTCGGCTTGGCCATGACCCAGACGTCCATATCCTCGTCCAGGTCCTCCCGGGAAGAGCGGACCATGATGGTCTTGCCGTCGGAGAGGCGCACCTTGAACTGCAGCTCGGCACCCAGCATCTCGCGGGTCACGATGTGGCCCTTGCGGTACAGCGCCATGCCGTCCACCTTTTCGGGCTCCATGACGATGGATTCGGGACGCACGCCGTAGCGGATGCCCTCGCCCAGGTCCATGATGTTCATGGGCGGGGTGCCGATGAACTGCGCGCTGAAGATATTCGCCGGCTCGTGGTAGATCTCTTCCGGGCTGCCGATCTGCTGGATCTCGCCCTTTTCCATCAGCACGATGGTGTCCGCCATGGACATGGCCTCGATCTGGTCGTGGGTCACGTACACGAAGGTCGTGCCCAGGCGGCGCTGAAGCTCGATCAGTTCCACGCGCATGGCAGCGCGCAGCTTGGCGTCCAGGTTGGAAAGCGGCTCGTCCATCAGGAAGACGCTGGGCTTCTTGACCATGGCGCGGGCCAGAGCGATGCGCTGGCGCTGGCCGCCGGACAGGTCGGAGGGCTTGCGGTCCAGATAGGGCGTCATGCCCACGATCTCCGCGTATTCCGCGATACGGCGGTCACGCTCCGGCTTGGGCACCTTTTTGTTCTTGAGTCCGAACTCGATGTTTTCCCGCACGCTCATTGTGGGATAAATGGCGTAATTCTGGAACACCATGGCGATATCGCGCTTTTCCGGCGGCTGGTGGGTGATGTCCTTGCCGTCCATCAGGATGCGCCCGTAGGTCGCCGGGCCGATGCCGGCGATCATGCGCAGCAGGGTCGTTTTCCCGCAGCCGGAGGAGCCGACCAGCACCGTGAATTTCCCGTCTTCTATGGTCAGGTCCAGATTTTCAATAACTTTGGTGTCTCCGAAAGACTTTCCGACATGTTCAAATACGATTTCCGCCATGTTGTTAACCCCTTTATACGGTCATTCTCCAAAAGTGAAAAGAAAGTCCCACCGGCCCGGAGGCCGGTGAGACGCCTGATTCAATCAGGGATTCCAGACGATGTTGGCAGCGCCGTCGATCAGACGCTTGACTTCCTCCTCAGGCGTGGTCTCCTGCGCCTGGATCAGACGGCCGGCGGTGTCCTCGCACAGCTGGATGAAGTCCTGAGAGGTCTCCAGCGCCGGGAGCTCCTGGCCGCGGCCAGCGGTGTTCAGCTGATCGAAGGGCACCTTATAGAAGGGATTCTCCTCCCAGAACTTGGCCATTTCGGGGTCGTTGGCCACGCTCAGGGTGCAGGGGCAGTAGCCGGTGTTAATGGAGTTGAAGTACTGCTCGCCGTCGCTCATCACGAACTTGATGAATTCCCAGGCAGCCTTGATCTTCGCGTCGCTCTTGCCTTCGCTGATGATGGCGATGTTGCCGCCGCCGATCTCAGCCACGTGGTGGTCCTTGTCATAGGTCGGGAACATGGCCACGCCCAGCTCGATGCCGCTTTCCTTGGCGTTCTTGATGATACCGGCCATGGCGGAGCAGCTGTTCACATAGGAAGCGAGGCGGCCAGCCTTGAACTCCTGCAGCGCGCCGTCAGCCTGGCTGCTGGCGTCAAAGGGACGGCACCAGCCCTCGTCGACCCAGCGGCGCCAGTCGGACAGCACTTTCAGCATCGTTCCGTCGGTCAGGGACGGGGAGCCGCCTTCCGCGGCGATGAACTCGGAACCGAGCTGATAGATCCAGGCGGCGTTGTAGTAGCCGAAGTCCTTCAGCAGCTCGAAGCCGTAGCGGGTCACGTTGCCCTGGTCGTCCTTGAGCATCGCGGCGCGGCCGAAGGCTTCCAGCTCTTCGATGGTGATCTGCTGGTTGATGGTGATGCCCAGCTCGTCTGCCAGGCCCTTGTTGTAATACAGGACTGGCGTGGAGCGGATATAGGGCAGGGAGTGGATCTCGCCGTCGGTGTTGCCCTTGATGTCGAGCACCCAGCTCATCAGGTTGCCGGCCAGCTCATAGTTGTCGGCAGCGGCCAACGGGGCCATGTCAGCCAGCATATCCTCGCCCAGGGCGTAGGGGATGTAGGTGTTGCCCAGCGCAACCACGTCAGGCGCCACGTTGCCGGCGGCGGTGGACAGCGCGGCCCAGATTTCCGGATAGCCGCCCTGCGGTTCGTGAGTCACATGGATGCCCAGCTCCTTGCCGATGGTCTCGTTGAAGGTCTCGACCTCATGCTCGACCACGGTCAGGTTCGCGCCGGACTTACGGGTTGACCAGAAGAGGATCTCGATGGGTTCATCCGCCTGGGCGGTCATCGCCATCAGGCCCAGCACCATCGTCAGCGCAAGACAGAAAGCAAGCAGTTTCTTCATAAAGCATTGCTCCTTGAGATAAATTTTTAAAATGGCGACGCGCGCCATTCTAAATCGGATTCATGTGGTAAAACGTCAAGGGTTTCCCATTTCGTCTATATTATAGCGTTTGTTTTCTTCCCTGTCAAGATTATGTGAACTTTATTGTCAAACACAGCCGGGCAATGGTATAATGCAGATGCAGAATGAACAGCAAAAGCAGCGACGGAGGTGCGGACCATGGCATACATCCTGACACTGGACGCCGGTACCACCGGCGTAAAATGCGCAGCCTTCACCAGAGAGGGCCTGATGCTGGACAGCGCGGTGGCGGCGTACCCGACCCGGTTCCCGGAGCTGGGCTGGGCCCAGCAGCGTCCGGCGGAACAGCTGGAAGCGTCCGTTCAGGCCATCCGGGAACTGCTCAACCGCATCCCGGCCGGCGGCTGCGAAGCGCTGGTCTTTACCGGCACGATGAATGGCTGCATCCCCGTCGACGGGGAAGGAAACGCACTGTACGACAACATGATCCACAGCGATCTGCGGGCCGCGCCGGAGACGGAGGCCATCGGCCGGCTGATCCCCCTGGAGGATTATTACGCCGTGACCGGCAACCATATCGACGTGCACAGCGGACTGCCCAAGTACATGTGGCTGAAGGCCCATGAACCGGATGTTTACCGCCGCGCAGCCGCTTTCGTGAACATCAAGGACTACCTGTACGGCCGCGCCACCGGCCTGCCGGGCGGCACGGACCTGACCGACGCCAGCCTGTGCAACTGCCTGGACCTGCGCACCGGGGACTGGGCCTGGGACATCCTGAGCGAATGCGGGATCGAACGCGGAAAAATGCCGCGTCTCCGGCCCTCCTGCGACACAAGCGGCAGGCTGAGCGCGGATTTCGCAGCCATGACCGGCCTGAAGCAGGGGTTGCCAGTGGCCGTCGGCGCGGGCGACGGCGCCTGCGCGGCGCACGGCTCCAGGAGCCAGACGGTCGGCGACACCTACATGAACATCGGCTCCTCCGCCTGGGTGAGCACCATGAGCGACCGGCCGGTCAGCGATATGCGGCTCTTCAATTATTTCGACAGCGACGCGGAGCATTACAACGTCTGCGGGACCGTGCAGAGCGGCGCGGCGGCCTTCGACTGGGCGGCGCAGCACCTCTTCGGGGCGGCGGAAGGCGGGATCAGGCCCGAAACGCTGGAAGCCTGGGCCGGGGAAGCCCCCGCAGGCGCCGGCGGCGTCTTCTTCCTGCCGACGCTGATGGGCGAACGGACGCCCTGGTGGACCGCCCGCGCCTCCGGAACGCTGATCGGCTTCACCCTCTCCCACGACCGCAGTCACGCGGCGCGGGCGGTGTACGAGGGCATCATGCAGTCCCTGTACATGTGCGAAGCGATCCTTTCCGAGAACGGCCTGCCCGCCTCACGCCTGACCCTGGTGGGCGGCGGGGCCAAAAGTGCGCTCTGGGCGCAGATGGCCGCGGACATGTTCGGGGTGCCCGTGCGCGTCCACCGGACGCCGCGGGAAGCCACTTCCCTGGGCGCGGCCCTGACCGCCGGCGTCGGCATCGGGTGGTACCGCAACTTTTCCGAAGCCTCCGCCTGCATCCGCGTTCAGCGGGAGCTGGCGCCCGATATGGCGAACCATAAAATCTACCGCCGCCATTACGAGCTTTACAGGACCCTCTACCCCGGGATGCGGGAGACATATGAAGCCATATACAGATACCAGACAGAAAACAAAGAATAAGTAGGATAAGCAAAGCGGCGCCGGTCAACAGCCGGCGCCGCTTTGCTTATACGCTATGATTATTCAACATTCTCCCAGTGCGACAGGAGATAGTTTTCCGCCTCCAGACACCAGAGCCCGCGATGCCGGGCCACGATTTCCGCCAGGTCGGCGAAGCGCGGATCCTCCTTGCCCTTCTCGGCAAAATCGTCGATGGCCGTGAGGGGCATATTGATGTGGGTATAGATCAGCTTCTTGCCGCCGGGGATCTTAGGCAGGTTCAGGGTGGTTTCCGCGCAGCTGTCCAGGCCACCCACGTGGGTGACCATGACGGCGGGGCGGATGCGCCCGGCGGCGGTCAGCTCCAGGGATTCGACCATATCGGCAGTATTGCCGCCGGTGGTGCCGATGACGTGGGTGCTGTTGTAGTGCACGTCATAGAAGTTCAGCTTCGCGGAGAATTTCGGGTCCGTCGGGCCGGCGAAGAAGCTCAGGCAGCCGTCGCGGCCCAGGATGTCGGAGGCCAGCTCCACCACGCTGGCGACCGGTGCGTAGACGAACACGTCGTCATACCCGCCGCCAGCCATATCCTTCAGGTACTGCGCCGGATCCGCGATGTCGCGGGTGTTCACGAACTCCAGCTTCACGCCGGTGGGCTCCACGATTTCAGTGGGGAACAGCTCGCGCGCACGTGTCAGGCGGCTCTCGTCGATATCCGTCACCACCAGCACGCCGGGGCGGCGGTCGCAGTGGATGATGTATTCCGCCATGCCAAGGCCCATGGGGCCGGCGCCGGCCAGGATGGCCATTTTTCCGCCCTCGCGGATGCCCATCTCATGGTGGTAATCGCCCATCTTGGTGTGGAAAGCCGCATGCGCAGCGCCGATGCTGCAGCTGTAAGGCTCCGCCAGGGACGCCTCGAAGAAGGCGTCTCCCTTGTATTCCAGGAAGC
>JBGUIY010000317.1:0-7344 GCA_045113475.1 Christensenellales bacterium
CCGATGCTCCGGCATCGCCTCCTTCCTCTTCCGCGCAATCCAGCCCTTTGTCCGGCGTATCTTCTTGGCAACATTTAATTGCCGGAGCAATAATAATATGCTTTCTTTGTGAAAAACGTCCCAATCGGCCTGCTAATGTCTGTACAACCGTACAGAATATCGGCGGGCTATCTTTTTTTCTTGACATCTATTGCAATATCTGGTAAATTATTAGCCATGAAATCAAGGACGGGATTTCGGCGTTTATCCGCTGAAACCGTATATTGGCTGGATCGGACGCGGGGACGGCATCCCTGCATGTTATACAAATTTATACTGACAGGAGGAATCGTATGAAAGGAGCAGAAGACGCGGCACGCACGGCCTTGGAGCAATCGCAGTACGAAGCGGTTGCTCAGGTGATCGAGCGGTACAAGGGACACAAGGACGCGCTGATCATGGTGCTGCACGCGGCGCAGGAGATCGTCGGGTATCTCCCGCCTGAGCTGCAGCGTTTTATCGCGGAGGGGATGGACATCCCGGTCTCCGAGGTCAGCGGCGTGGTCAGCTTCTACTCGTATTTTTCCACGCAGAAGCGCGGCCGGCACACCATCCGCATGTGCCAGGGCACGGCCTGCTACGTCCGCGGCGGCAAAAAGGTCGTGGAGGAGATCAAGAAGGAGCTGAACGTGGACGTCGGCGGAACGACTGCGGACGGGGAGTTCACCTTTGAGATCGTCCGCTGCATCGGCTCCTGCGGCCTGGCGCCGGCCATGATGGTGGACGACGACGTTTACCGCCAGGTGACGCCCACCAAGCTCAGGGGCATCTTTGCCCGGTATACCGGACAGGACGGGAACGCGGGAGGTGAGAACGCATGATTCGGAACCTGGAAGATCTGCAGCGCATGAAGGACGCCTACCTGGAGAAGATGAGCCAGTACCGCTACATGGCGCTGGTGTGCTACAGCACGGGCTGCATCTCCTCCGGCTGCAAGGCCGTCCGGGACGCGATGGCGGAGGAGCTTGAAAAGGCCGGGCTCAGGGATCAGGTCGCCCTGGTGGAGGCCGGCTGCATGGGCACCTGCGCGGTGGGCCCGGTGGTCTACATCCTGCCGGACGAGACTTATTATACGGAGATGAACCCGGAGAAGGTGCGCGAGGTCGTGCAGAAGCACTTCATCGGGGGGAAGCCCGTTGAGAAATACACCTTCTTCGATACCGTGCAGAACAAGCACGTGCTGAAAATGAAGGATGCCTCCTTCTTCCGGGATCAGGTGCGCATCGCCCTGCGCAACTGCGGCCTCATCGACGTGAACCGCATGAGTAGCTATGTGGCCCGGGACGGCTATTTCGCCCTGGCCCGCATCCTGGAAAAGGGCGACCGTGAAGCCGTGCTGGACGTGATGAAGCGCTCCGGCCTCCGCGGCCGCGGCGGCGCTGGCTTCCCCACCGGCGTCAAGTGGGAGGCGGCTGCGCGCCAGGAGGGAGAAGAGAAGTACATTATTTGCAACGCCGACGAGGGCGACCCCGGCGCGTTCATGGACCGCTCCGTGTTCGAGGGCGATCCCCACAGCGTGATCGAGGGCATGCTCATCGGCGGATACGCCATCGGGGCGAATCACGGCGTGATCTACCTGCGCGCGGAGTACCCCGTGGCCATGGAGCGCCTGCAGCCCGCGCTGGAGGAGGCGCGCGCGGAAGGCCTGCTGGGGGAGAACATCCTCGGCACCGGCTTCTCCTTCGATATCGAGATCCGCATTGGCGCGGGTGCTTTCGTCTGCGGCGAGGAAACCGCCCTGATGGCCTCGGTGGAAGGCCACCGCGGCGAACCGCGGCAGAAGCCGCCCTTCCCCTTCCAGAGCGGCCTGTTCGGCAAGCCCACCATCATCAATAACGTCGAAACGCTGGCCACGGTACCGGCCATCATGCTCAACGGCGCGGAGTGGTTCCGCCAGTACGGCACGGAGAAGAGCCCCGGCACCAAGGTATTCGCGCTGTCGGGCAATATCGTGAACACCGGCCTGGTGGAGGTTCCCATGGGCACGCCGCTGTCGGAGATGATCTACTCCATCGGCGGCGGCATCCCCGGCGGCAAGGAGTTCAAGGCGGCCCAGACCGGCGGCCCCTCCGGCGGCTGCATCACCAGGGAATACATCAATACGCCCCTGGACTATGAATCACTGGCGGCGCTGGGTTCCATCATGGGCTCCGGCGGCCTGATCGTCATGGACGAAGACACCTGCATGGTGGACACCGCCCGTTTCTACCTGGACTTCATCCAGGAGGAGTCCTGCGGCAAGTGCACCGCCTGCCGCGTGGGCACCAAGCGGATGCTGGAGATCCTGAACCGTATCACCTCCGGCAACGGCTGCCTGTGTGATATCGACCGGCTGGAGAAGCTGGGCAATATCGTCAAGGACACCGCCATGTGCGGCCTGGGCCAGAGCGCCCCGAATCCGGTGCTTTCCACGATCCGCTACTTCCGCGACGAGTACGAGCAGCATATCCTGCAGCACAAGTGCGTGGCCGGCGTCTGCGGCGACCTGGTCTCCAGCCCCTGCGAGAACACCTGCCCGGCCGGTATCAATATCCCCGGCTACATGAGCCTGATCGCCACGGGCGATTATATGGGCGCGGCCCGCATCATGCTGCGCGACAACCCGCTGGCAGGCATCTGCGGCCGCGTGTGCACGCATCCCTGCGAGCGGCGCTGCCGCCGCGGCACTGTGGACGAGGCCATGAACATCTGCGAGCTAAAGCGCTTCGCAACGGACTGGGCGTACCAGACGGGCAATTTCCCCTCGGACGAGGACCTGAAGCCCATCGCGCACCTGGACAAGAAGGTCGCCATCATCGGCGCGGGCCCCTCCGGCCTGACCTGCGGCTACTACCTGGCCCGTTTGGGCTACAAGGTGGACATCTACGAGGCCGAGTGCCGCGCCGGCGGCGTGATGACCTACGGCATCCCGGACTACCGCCTGCCGCAGGACATCCTCGAGCGCGAGATCCATCAGATCGAGCGCGCCGGCGTGAACATCATCCTCAACACCAGGGTGGGTGACGACATCTCCTTCCGCTCCCTCTATGAAAAGTACGACGCTGTCTTCGTGGGCATCGGCGCGCAGAAAGCGCTGAAGCTGAAGATCCCCGGCGAGGAGCTGGAGGGCGTCTACCACGGCCTGGACTTCCTGAAGCGCCGCTTCCTGCAGAACGATCTGGACTTCACCGGCAAGCGCGTGGCCGTGATCGGCGGCGGCAATACCGCCATCGACTCCGCCCGTACGGCCGTCCGCCTGGGCGCCGAGGAAGTGGTCATCCTCTACCGCCGCAACCAGGAGGATATGCCTGCCGACAAGGCCGAGATCCGTGACGCGGTGGAAGAAGGCGTGCGCATCCGCACCCTGGTGTCTCCCGTCTCCTTCCGTGGCGAGGACGGCCAGCTGCGCGGCATCGAGATCATGAAGCAGAACCTGGGCGGCTTCGACGTGTCCGGCCGCCGCATCCCCGTGGCCAGCGGCGAAACGGAGATCGAGCCCTTCGATATCGCCATCGCGGCGATCTCCCAGACGCCGGATACCCACTTCCTCAAGGGCAAGATCGAGCTGAACGGTACCCGCATCAAGGCCAACCACTATACGCAGGCGACCTCCATGCCCGGCGTGTTCGTGGGCGGCGACGCGCACCGCGGGCCGGAGGACATCGTGAACGCGGTGTACGAGGCCAAGGTGGCAGCTGCCAGCATCGACAGGTACCTGGGCGGCAAGGGCGTACTGTACAAGGGCTTCGAGCAGGAAATCACCGACTATCACATCAAAGGCGACATCGTGCCGCATAAGCGGTTCCTGACCCGCCAGCTGGATGCGGAAGAAGCCGTCGACAGTTTCCGCGAGCGGAATCTGGGCATGCATGAGCTGGACGCCCGCGCTGAGGCAAGCCGATGCCTGCGCTGCGACAGGAGGTAAGACAGATGGCTGATATCACCCTGACTATCAACGGAAAAACCTGTACTGCGCCGGCCGGAAGCACCATCCTGCAGGCCGCAGACCTGAACCATATCCACATCCCGCGCCTGTGCTATCTGCCCGGTATCCACGAATACGGCGCCTGCCGTATCTGCGTGGTGGAGCAGGTGGCCCCGCCGGCCCGCAACCTGCAGGCGGCCTGCGTGGTGCAGGCACGGGACGGCATGGTGATCGAGACCAACACGCCCCGCGTCCGCGAGGCCCGCAAGGCCATGTACGAGCTGCTGCTCTCCAACCATGACATGAGCTGCCTGACCTGCCCGCGCAACCAGGACTGCGAGTTCCAGGCCCTGGGCCGGGAGCTGGGCGTGGAGGATTCCCCCTATGAGGGCGAGCGCCAGCAGCTGCCCCTGGACGTCAGCGAGTCCATCACCCGCGATCCCAACAAGTGCATCCTCTGCCGCCGCTGCGTCAGCGTCTGCCAGAAGATCCAGACCACGTCCATCCTCACGGCGGAAAACCGCGGCTTCCACACGGTGATCGGCGCCGGCCTCGGCCTGCCCATCGGCAATACTGCCTGCACCTTCTGCGGGCAGTGCGTGGTCGTCTGCCCGGTGGGCGCGCTGCGGGAGACCAGCCACAAGGAGCGCGTACTCGCCGCCCTCAGCGACCCGAAGAAGTACGTGGTCGTGCAGCCCGCGCCCGCGGTGCGCATCGGCATCGGCGAGTGCTTCGGTCTGCCGGCAGGCTGCTGCGAGACGGGGCGTCTTGCCGCGGCACTGCGGCGCATGGGCTTTGACGCTGTTTTCGATACAAACTGGAGCGCCGACCTGACGATCATGGAGGAGGGAACGGAGTTCCTGCAGCGCTTCCGCACCGTCCTGGAGGGCGGCGTGACCACCCTGCCCATGATGACCTCCTGCTCGCCGGGCTGGATCCAGTTCATCGAGCACAACTTCCCGGATCAGCTGGACCATCTGTCCACCTGCAAGTCGCCCCACGAGATGTTCGGCGCGGTCATCAAGAGCTATTACGCGAAGAAACTTGGCAAAAAGCCGGAAGACATGTACGTCGTATCCATCATGCCCTGCACCGCCAAGAAGACGGAGTGCGCACGGCCCGAGCTCAGCAACGACGGTCTGCCCAATGTGGATGCCGTGCTCACCACCCGCGAACTGGGCGACCTGATCCGCAGCATGGGCATCGACTTCCTCTCGCTGCCTGAAGAAGAGTTCGACGCCCCGCTGGGCCTCTCCACCGGCGCTGCGGACATCTTCGGCGTCACCGGCGGCGTAATGGAGGCGGCCCTGCGCACGGTGTATGAGATCATCACCGGACGCGAGCTGCCCTTCCCGAACCTGCACGTTTCGCCCATCGTCGGCCTGGAGCAGATCCGTGAGGCGACCATCAAGCTGGAAAACGTGAAGCCGGAATGGAAGGCGGCCGAGGGCTTCGAGGTGCGCATCGCGGTCACCAGCGGCTACGAGGGCGCCCGCAAGCTGATGAACCAGATCCGGGACGAGAAGTCGCCCTATCACTTCATCGAGGTCATGGGCTGCCCCGGCGGCTGCATCACCGGCGGCGGCCAGCCAAGGCCCCGCGAGGACATCAAAGTCGTGCGCCAGAAGCGTCTTGAGGCCATCTACAAGGAGGACGAGCGCAAACCGCTGCGTAAGTCCCACGAGAATCCCTCGATCATCGAATTCTATAAGGAATGGGGCGAACCCGGGGGACACGCTTCCCACGAGTACCTGCACACCCACTATGTGCCGCGCGGCAAGTTCAACGAGCTGACAAACGAGAATTTCGTCGTCAAAACCTGACGGATCGCGGTCCGCTTTCAGCAGATGCCATGCGCCGGCCTTTTATGGGCCGGCGCAGCATTTTTATGCGCGTATGAAGGCGCAGAAACGGGGGAGAGGCGTCACCGAAGATGATCTCCCGTTCCGCATCATCCGTGTTCCGGGGCCGTGCTGTCTTTCCGTATCATCCGGATAACAGCGCGCTTTTTCAGACTTCAGAACATTTTTTAAACAAAATGCTTGAAATTGTACCATTTTCACGCTATAATAAATCGGTTGACGGAGCGATTCTGTCTGTCATCGACCAGTATACATGCCATCAAGGAGGATGAACAATGGCAAAAAAGTATGTGTATCGCTTTGAAGAAGGCAACGCGAACATGCGTGAGCTGCTCGGCGGCAAGGGTGCGAACCTGGCCGAAATGAGCCGCATGGGCTTTCCGGTTCCTCCGGGATTTACCGTGACGACCGAAGCCTGCACCAAGTACTATGAAGACGGGAAGACCATCGCTCCCGAAATCGAAGAGCAGATCTTCGCTTCCCTGGCGAAGTCAGAGGAAGTCATCGGCAAGAAGTTCGGCAGCGAGGACGATCCCTATCTGGTTTCCGTCCGCTCCGGTGCCCGCGCTTCCATGCCCGGCATGATGGACACCATCCTGAACCTGGGTCTGACCGACGTCTCCGTCAAGGGCCTGGCCAAGAAGACCAACAACGCTCATTTCGCTTATGACGCTTATCGCCGTTTCATCGCGATGTTCTCCGACGTCGTGATGGAGATCCCGAAGAGCGAGTTCGAAGCCGTGCTGGACGAGTTCAAGGAAAAGCGCGGCGTGAAGTTCGACCGTGACCTGACTGCGGAAGACCTGCAGGAAGTCGTGGTCCGCTTCAAGGAAATCTACAAGAAGCACAAGGGCGTGGATTTCCCGCAGGATCCCAAGGTCCAGCTGATGGAAGCGGTCAAGGCCGTGTTCCGTTCCTGGGACAACCCGCGCGCGATCTACTATCGCCGTATGAACGACATTCCCGGCGACTGGGGCACCGCTGTCAACGTGCAGAGCATGGTGTTCGGCAACATGGGCGAGACCTCCGGTACCGGCGTTGCCTTCACCCGCAACCCCTCCACCGGTGAAAAGAAGCTGTATGGCGAGTACCTGCTGAACGCGCAGGGCGAAGACGTGGTCGCGGGTATCCGCACGCCGTCTCCCATCAGCCACCTGGCCGAGCAGATGCCCGAAGTGTACCAGCAGTTCGTGGATACCGCCAACAAGCTGGAAGCGCACTATCGCGACATGCAGGACATGGAATACACCATCCAGGAAGGCAAGCTCTTCATGCTGCAGACCCGCAACGGCAAGCGCACCGCTCAGGCCGCGCTGAAGATCGCCGTTGACCTGGTCGACGAAGGCGTGCTCTCCGAAGAAGAAGCCGTGCTGAAGGTTGAGCCCAAGCAGCTGGACAGCCTGCTGCACCCCGCCTTTGACGCCGCCGCCCTCAAGAAGGCGCCCGTCATCGCCAAGGGTCTGCCCGCTTCCCCCGGAGCCGGTGCCGGCGCGATCTACTTCACCGCTGAAAAGGCGGCTGAGCATGGCAAGAACAAGG
>JBGUIY010000318.1:0-5377 GCA_045113475.1 Christensenellales bacterium
AAAACAATATAAAAGTCAAGCCCTAATTTTGATTTTTCCGGATCTTTTTTTCGATTCACGGAAAACCAGGGCGGAAGGCAGCGGGAAGACGGCGGGAAAGGACGGCTTTTTACATATGCAGCTCCTGCCGGATTGTTGACAAGCAGGGTACAAACAAGTAAAATACGCATATATGATGAAGAGGAGGGCGGACATGCGGAAGGGGATGCGCCGGTGGACAGCACTGGTACTGGCAGCGCTCATGTGTGTGCCGGCCGCTTTTGCGGAGGGATTCACCTTCGGCGGTACTGTACGGGAAGCCGCTCCTTCCGTTCCCGGAAATCTGTTCGATCTTCCGACGGCCCGGCGGCTGCAGGAACTGCCGGGGCTGCAGGCATCCGGGCCGGACGGCGGCCTGATGCTGAAGCCTGATACACCCCTTCCCGACGGCGTTTCCGTCACGCTGACCGCCACGGATGGCCAGCCTGCGGGAGAGGCGGCGATCCTGGACGGATCGGTCGCTGTCCCGGAAGTGCCCGGCATGTGCTGGCTCACCCTGAGCTGGCGCGAGGAGGATGCCACTGTCGCCGTGCAGTACGTGCTGACGGCCCCGGCGGGCTGTGAATTCTGGGCCGCCACCGCGGACGACGGGCAGTATGCGGTCACCCGCAAAGGCGCGTCTGGAAGCTACACCCTGGAGCTTGCGGTCCCGGGCGTCAGCCGTGCCACGCTGTACTATAACGGGGAAGGTAGGCTGCAGAGCAGCATCCTGCTGGGGGACGAGCGCGAGCCCGGAACCCTGCCCATGATCCTGCAATACGACGAGTACGGGCGGCCCGTGATGATCAGCGCCGCCGATATACAGCATACCTATACCTTCAGCCGCGCCCAGGGCGTGTGGGAGGACGAGGCCGGCCAGGCCGCTGCGTCTGAAAGCCTGCCGGTGTTCAGCATTGAACGCCATCCCGCGCCGGCTGCCCTGCCGCTGGAGATACCGCCGGTCCACCTGAGTGAGGCCGGAGCCGGGATCGACCGGGCCAACTTGATGACCGGCGCGCCTTCCCTGGCGGAACTGAATACGGTGGACGGCGCGGTGCGCTTCACGTCGGACGCGGACAGCGCTGAACTGATCACCGCGGACGGGCTCTGTTTTTCTACCGATTACGGTACCCTCAGCCATGACGGGAACCTGTTCAGCGCAGAGGCGGAGGGCATATACGCCGATCCGCGCATTCAGCTGGTACTGAAGCGCGGCGGTATTACAGCGATTTACCGCGTGACCGCGCTGGAAAGCGTTTCCGACGCTGCCCGGGGCATCTTCCTGGCCGCCGACGGGACGCTGATGCTGAGTCAGGGCGCGTGCGAGGCGAAATACAACACCAAGGGCAACCTGACGGAAGCGCGGATACAGAGCGCCGACGGCGCGACCCTCATCTACAACCGCCTGGGCCGCCTGGTCGGCTGGGAGATGGACGGCTACACCTGGGCCAAGGAGGGCGGCTGGCGCACCACCGCCTACAACGAAAACGGGAATGTCATCCGCCCCGCGGTCAAGCAGCCCGCAGCCGTCAGCCTGAACGACTATCCTGCCATTACCCTGGAGGAGTGAATAAAGATGATCGATATCGAACAGTACACCGGAAAACGCGTGCATATGATCGGCATCGGCGGCTCGTCGATGTCCGGCCTGGTGGATTTCCTGCTGACCCGCGGCATCCGCGTGACCGGCTCCGACCGGGATAACTCCCATCATGTGGAAGCGCTGGTGGCCAAGGGGGTGCCGGTGATGATCGGCCACCGGGCCGAGAATGTCCGCGGGGCGGACCTGATCGTCTTTTCCGCGGCCATCCATCCGGACAATCCGGAGCGCGCCGAAGCGAAACGGCTGGGCATCCCGGAAATGGAGCGTTCCACCCTGCTGGGCGAGCTGATGCGCGGCGCGAAGACCGCGATCTGCGTGTCCGGCACCCACGGCAAGACCACCACCTCCGGCATGATCGGTCAGGCGCTCATGGACGCGGGGCTGGATCCCTCCGTGCACATCGGCGGCGAGCTGGACAGCCTGAACGGCGGCACCCGCCTGGGCAGCCGGGAACTGTTTGTGGCGGAGGCCTGCGAATACCACAGCTCCTTCCTGGAACTGCGGCCCACCGTGGCGGTGATCCTGAACGTGGCGGGCGACCACTTTGACTACTACAGCGATATGGACGACTACGAGAACGCCTTCAGGGATTTCCTGGACCGGCTCGCGCCGGACGGGACCGCCGTCTGCTGGGGCGAGGACGCCCGGGCCCTGCGGCCGGGCATCCGCGCGGGAAAGCGCATCGTGACCTTCGGCTGGTCGCCCAATAACGATTTTTCGCCCGCTGGTCTCAGCTATGACGCCTTCGGGCGTCCGCGCTTCGACGTGCTGCACGAGGGAAAGGCGGAGGCGCATATCGAACTGAAGATCTCCGGCGAGTTCACGGTGCTGAACGCCCTGGCGGCCTACGCCGCCTGCCGCCAGACCGCAGCCGCGCCGGAGGAGATCGCCGCGTCCCTGAGCCGGTTCGCCGGGGTGCACCGGCGCTTCGAGCTGACCAGCGTCACCGACGGCGTGCGCCTGTACCATGACTACGGCCACAACCCGGAGGAGATGCGGGCGGCGGTGTCCGTGGCGATGAAACAGCAGGCCGGACGCGTCTGGGCCGTGATGCAGCCCCATACCTACAGCCGCGTCAAGCGCCTGTTCGACGACTACCTGACCTGTACCGGGGCCGCTGACATCACCCTGGTGACGGACATCTGCGCCGCCCGGGAGACCGACCCCGGCGACATCAACTCGCAGATGCTGGTGGACGGGATGCGCGCTCACGGCGTGAACGCCGTGCTGACGCCCTCCTTCGATGACACCGAGCGCTATCTGCGCGAACACTGGCAGCCCGGCGACCTGGTGCTGACCATGGGCTGCGGCGACATCAACCTCCTGAACGAACAGATCGCGAAGCACGGGGATACGGTGCGGTGAGAAAGGGCGGGCCTGGCATGGAAAACCCGATGAAAGCTTTCCTGAAGCGGCTGATCCCGCTGGGGCTGGCGCTGTGCCTGCTGGCGGCTGTACCCGCCCGGGCGGAGCTTCAGCGCAGCAAATTCCTGGACGTGGCTTTCCAGATGCTGGAGAAGGACAACATCTTTCAGCGCCGGTACAACGAGATCACCGGCGCGCAGGTGACTTCCCTCTTCGAGACCGGACTGCCCTATTTTTTCGGCGGGCGGCCCACAGACAAGCTGATGTCCCAGTATCCCGATTTCTCCAAGCGCTATTGCTGGGAGAGCACCAGCTACTACAAAGAGAAAAAAGTGTACATATACGGCCTGGACTGTACCGGCTACGTCACTTGGGTCCGACGGGAGAGCGGCCTGCCCAAGATGCCCACCGGGGGCGAGATCCTGAACGAAAAGAAATACCGTTCCCATGACCTCTTCTGCGGCGGCTGGAACTGGAAGTTCGAGGAAAAGCCGCTGCCCGACGACCCCCGGGAGCTCCGCAACTATCTGCAGGTCGGCGACGTGCTGGTCATGCGCTCCAAATACCGGCATATGATGCTGTATATCGGCACCCTGCGGGATTACGGCTTTACCGCCGAAGAAGTGCCGGAACTGGCGGACTATCTGGATTATCCGCTGGGCATCCACTGCTCCTCCCATCCGCGCTACGCGCCGGTGATCCAGGAATACATCAACGCCCGGCCTGATTACTGCCGCAACTGCATCACCACCGACGGCGGCGTCAACGTGTCCATCCTGTATGTGCCGCTGGAAGCCGCGCCGCATCATGAATATGTCCAGGTCACGATGTTCGATTATTTTCTTCTGGACGAAGGACGGTATCAGATGACCATCCGGCCCACCGAGAACCTGCGCGCCTTTACCTGGTACCGCCCCTGATTTTGCATGACATGGAGTATCCAATGGACCTATCCCAGATCACCGGCCCCGAAGACCTGAAACAACTGAACAGCGAAGAACTGAACGCCCTGTGCGCAGAGATCCGCAACCGGATCATCGATACCGTGTCGGACAACGGCGGCCACCTGGCCTCAAATCTGGGGACAGTTGAACTGACCGTCGCGCTGCTGCGCGCCTTTCACATGCCGGAAGACCAGATCGTTTTCGACGTGGGGCACCAGTGCTATACCTATAAAATGCTCACCGGCCGCGAGGCGGGCTTCGGTACTCTGCGCCAGTACGGCGGCATTTCCGGCTTCCCGAACCGGGAAGAGAGCGGTGCCGACCTGTTTACCACCGGCCACGCCTCCAACGCGATCTCTCTGGCCACCGGCCTGAGCCGCGCCAGGCGGCTGACGGGGAAGCCCGGCAGCGCGGTGGCTGTGCTCGGGGACGGCGCCCTGACCGGCGGCATGAGCTATGAGGCCCTCAACGACGCGGGCAGCAGCGGCCTGCCCCTCATCGTGATCCTGAACGACAACGGCATGTCCATCTCCAGCAACGTGGGTGCGCTCTCCCGGTACCTGACCGAAATGCGCCTGTCCAACGGCTGGCTCGGCGTGAAGAAGGTGGTTTCAAGCGGCCTGAAGCGCCTGCCAGTGGTGGGCGGAGCCCTGTTTACCTTCTTCGAGAGCTTCAAGGATCATATCCGCAGCCTCTTTGTTCACGATACGTTTTTCACCTCCCTGGGCTTCAAGTATCTGGGCCCCATCGACGGGCACGATATCAGCGCGATGGAGCGGGTCTTCCGACGGGCGGCGGCGCTGCACGAGCCGGCGCTCATCCACGTGGTGACCCAGAAGGGCCACGGCTACGCCCCGGCGGAGGACAGTCCGGACATCTTCCACGGCGTACCGCCCTTCTATGTGGACAGCGGGGAATACAAGGAAGAAACGGGGCCTGAATTCGGAAAGACCGCAGCGGAATACCTGGCCGAAAAGCAGCGGGAACGCGGCGATATCTGCGTGGTCACGGCGGCGATGCGGGACGGCACGGGCTTTGCCCATTTCGACGAAGCGTGTCCTGGCAGGCTGTTCGACGTGGGCATCGCGGAGGAGCATGCCGTCAGCATGGCGGCGGGCCTGGCCCGGGGCGGGCAGAGGCCCGTGTGCGCCATATATAATACCTTCCTGCAGCGCGGGTACGACCAGCTGCTGATGGACGTCTGCCTTCAGAAGCTGCCGGTGCTCTTCCTGCTGGACCGTTCTGGCCTGAGCGGGCCGGACGGCGCTTCCCATCACGGCATCTTCGGCTTTTCCTATCTGCTGACCATGCCGGGGATGCGCGTTTACTGCCCGGTGAATGCCGCGCAGCTGAAAAATGCTATTGACGAGGCGCTGGCGGGGGACGGGCCTGCCGCTATCTGCTATCCGCGCCGCCTGACGCAGAACCCGGTGCTGATGAACGCGCA
>JBGUIY010000319.1:0-3056 GCA_045113475.1 Christensenellales bacterium
TTCGCCACGGTAAAGAATCCCTCGTTGGAGGAAACATAGGCGTATCCCTCGCTGACCTTGTTGCCTTCCGTGTCAGCGACATACTTCAGGCCCGTTTCCCGGTCCGTCAGGATCAGCATATCCGCCTTCGTGTTCAGCTCCAGGTTATAGGCCTCGATCACCTTTTCCTGCACCGTGGTTTCCGCGCAGGCCGCGGCCGCGCACACGTACAGGACCAGCGCCAGCGCCAGTGCCATCAATTTCTTCATTGCAGAGTACCTCCTTACTGCTTTCTCATACAAAACGACTTACAGATTTTACCACCTTTCCGCCCCGCCGCGTGTATTTTCCCTGTCCTCCCGGGCGTATTTGTCTGATGCGGTCTGAATCCGGCCGGACAGGACCGGCACCGGTCAGAATTCGCCGGCCCTTTCCGCGTTTTTTGCCTTCCTCGGAGAAGAAAAAGGCATCAAAAGAGCCCGGATACGCCGAATGTATCCGGGCCGGTTTGGGGGATTGGGGGGTTACCGGGGAAAAGCTTATTCAGCCAGGATGGTTTCCGCCAGCTTCTCGCCGGCCAGGTAGCCGGAAGTAAACGCCCAGCCCTGGTCCGCGCCGCCGTAGGTCACATATTCCTTCTTCTCGGTGAAAAGGATGCCCAGGCAGTCGGTACCGACCGCGTACAGGCCTTCCAGGGGCTTGCCGTCCGCCTTCAGCACGCGGAACTGCTCGTCCACGTCCAGGGCGCCGGTGGTGGAATAGATCCAGGGCGCGCCCTTCACGGCGTAGAACGGTCCGTTGCCCTCCACCTTTTCATACACGTTGTAGTCACCCTCCATGGGGCGGCCGCTCAGGTCATAGATGACCGGAGCCTTTTCAATGCCCTGGGGCGGGTTTTCCTTCGTATCGCAATAGCTGTTGTAGTCCGCCACGGTCTTCGTCAGCGTCGCGGCGTCCACGCCGATCTTTCCGGCCAGTTCTTCAAGGGTGTCGGCTTTGAAGATGATGTCCAGCTCCTCGCCCTTTGCCAGCACGTCATACAGTTCCGGAATGGGGGTGTTCACGGGCCAGCCGCCCTGGTTGATGAAGATGCCGATGTTGCTGAACTTCAGGCCGTTGTCCCGGATGGACTGCATCTGCTCGTCAGACCAGATGGTGTAGAAGTAGGCGCCCGCCGCCCAGTTGCCGTAGGCGGTCAGCGTGGTCTCGTCCTTGAAGCGCACGCCCTGCCGGTTCACGGCCAGGCTGTTGGGAGCCACGGCCAGCATCATGGGAATATCGTTCAGGGAGATGGTAGCCGGCTTGCCGGTGAAGAAGTCCGGATACTCCATCTGGATGATCGGGAACTCATGCATGACCTTGTAGGCGCCGCCGATGTGGCTGACCGGGGGCATGCCGATATTGCAGGTAGCCGCGCCGCTGTCAATGGCGGACTGGATAATCTTGCCGTCGTTCTGGGTCATGCCGTAGGCGTTCCAGCGTCCGCCGCCGGACAGGTTGTAGTATTCATCAGAGAAGTATTTGTCCTCCATTTCTCCGTTGCCGGCAAAGCCGCCGGTGGCGGAGATCACGTAATCCGCGTTGATGACATACTTGGTTCCGTCCGCGCCCACCGCGTTCACGCCGGTCACCCGGCCGGTTTCATCGGTGATCAGGGACGTGGCCTCGGTCTGCAGCATATAGCGGCCGCCCTTGGCAGTGTAGTTGGCCATGAACTTGTCAAAGAAGACCTGCACGATGGACTTGTCCACCATGAAGCCGTCGCCGTAGTTGCAGCAGATGAGGTAGGGATCGGACAGGCCCTGCACCGGCGCGCCGAACACAAAGCCGTTGTCGATCAGGTAGTCCACCGCGTCGCCGGAGGATTCCATCATCATGTCGATGGCCCATTCCTTGGCGTCGCCTTCGGTGTATTCCATCCAGGCCTTTTTCAGGGCTGCGGCGTCCACATATTCCTTGCCGTCATTCTTTTCCACAAAGGACTTGGGATTGATGGCCATGGGAGAGGACGTGGTCACGGAAGTGCCGCCGTACTTGGCGGTCTTGTCGATCATCAGGACGTCAATCTTTGAGGTATCGCCGTTATAGGCTTCATAGAGCTTATCCACAATGCGGTTGCCGGTAGTGATGCCCGCGCCGCCCATGCCGATCACCAGCACCTTGGTGTTGATGGTCTCGGAGGCCGTTTTCTTCTCCGGCACGGTGTAGAACGCGCTCACAGCGGAGACGTTGCCGCCCGCCGCCGTAATGGCCTGCACCAGGCAGTCCTCCACCGCCGTCTTGATCGCGCCGCTGGACGCGGTGGCGCCGGTCACGGAGTCCACCTTCACGGACTGGTGCTCGATCATCGCGGGGATGAGGTGTTCAATGGCGGTGTTCAGGATGATCGCGGTATCGCCGTTGTCACCCACTTCGATGGAGGCGATTTTGCCGCCCTCGATCACCGTTTTCACGTTCATCTTGTAGTTCAGGGAGAAGCCCTAGGCCTGGGCTTCATAGGTGCCGTCGGCAATCTTCAGCTCGGCAGCGCCCTTTCCGGACGCCTCGGCCAGGATCTCCGTCACGGCCGCCTTCACGGCGCCGGACGTCAGGGTCGCGCCGGAAACGCCGTCAATCGCGGCGGACTGGGCTTCCTTCACCTGCTCCGCCAGGGGCTCCAGCGCCGCGGCGCCGATGCCTTCGGTTTCGCTGTCGCCGGTCACCGCCACAGCGGTGATTTTGCCGCCTTCAACGATGATGTCCACCTTCACAGGGCCGCCGAAGCCCTGCTGCTCGGCGCTGTAGGCACCGTCGTTCAGCGCGGCCTCCGCGCCGGCCATGCCGAAAGGCAGGGACAGCAGCAGCACGGCAGCCATCAGGACAGCCAGTATTTTTTTCATGGTTTTTCCTCCTTTGCTCCGGCCCGTCTTCACGGGCTTTCTTCTTATTTTTCATTCTAAACGTTGGAACAGTTCCAATGTCAAGCCGACCGTGCTATAATCTGGCTGGATCAAGATGATTTCCCGACCGGAGGAAAACCATGAAAATCAACGACGCTTCCCGCTCCACCGGCATCTCCCGCGCTATGATCCGGTATT
>JBGUIY010000320.1:0-12451 GCA_045113475.1 Christensenellales bacterium
GCATCCGTATAGCCGAAAAAATCTCCACCCTCTGCCTTGACCCTGCTACAGGGTTAAAAGTGTAACCTATGTTTGACAAACCAACAATCCCTCATGATCCAGCTTGAAAAAAACGCTTGACATCCGGCGCGAATGACGCTATAATAGCCCCTGTGAGTGAGCTCACAGGCATTGGGGAATGGTGTAACGGCAGCACCTACGACTCTGACTCGTATTGTCAAGGTTCAAATCCTTGTTCCCCAGCCACTTTGCCTCCATTGTCTAGAGGCCTAGGACGCCGCCCTCTCAAGGCGGAAACATGGGTTCGAATCCCATTGGGGGTGCCACGAAACGACGCTGATATGCAACGGCATATCAGCGTCGTTTGTTTTATCCGCATGATTGAGGGATATTCAAACTGTTCGATCCATGTTATAATGCCTCCGGGGACCATTCGCAGCCGCTCCTGCGGCTGGCAGAGTCCCTGTGGATGAGAAAGAAAGCAGGAGCTTTTATGAAGAAACTGATTGCTGTGCTCACGGTGATAGCCATGCTGATCCCGGCTGTGTCGGCGCTGGCGGACGTGTTTATCCGGATCGACCGGGATGATCCCGATGCCTGGCGGACGCCGCTCGCCAATGTCCGGTTCCTGGACGGGGAGCGCATGTCGGGCAGCGCGCAGTTTTCGACGGAACAGTTCCGTGAGCTTGCGGCGCAGCTGAAAGAAAAAGCGGAGCGCATCTGGATCGTGGACTGCCGTCAGGAAACCCACGGGCTGCTCAACGGGATCGCGGTATCCTGGTGCGGGGAAAACAACGGAGCCAATCTGGGCAGGACGGCCGGCGAGATCGAAAACGAGGAACAGGGCCTGACCGGCCTGATTGGGAAGACGGTCACCGCATATACCGCCGAAAACGATCTGCCTGTGGACGGGACGGAGATGGCCGCGGAGTCCTGGCAGACAGAGCGGGAACTCGTGCAGGCGGAGGGCTTCGGCTATCTGCGGCTGGCCTGCCCCGATCACGGATGGCCGCCTGCCGATGTGATCGATGAGTTCATCGCTTTTGCCGACGGCATGGACGCGGGGGACTGGCTGCATTTCCACTGTCAGGCGGGTTCCGGACGCACCGGCGCTTTCATGACCGTTTACGAGATGATGAGGAATCCGGACGCGCCGGTAGAGGACATCCTGCGGCATCAGGCGGAGACGGGCAGCGGCAACCTGCTGGAGCGGGCGAAGCCCGAGAAGAGCTACGCGCAGAAGGAACGCTGCGTCATGGCCAGGGCTGTCAGCCTGTATATCCGTGAAAACCAGGGCACGCACTATGCCGTGAAGTGGAGCGACTGGCTGAAGGAGCACAGCCGCACAGCGACCATGCACAGCGGGGAAACGCTTGAAGGCGAAGGCTTCAGCTCCGATCCGCTGGTGGTCAGCGACAGGCTCGTGGCGATGGCTCCCGGCAGAGCGGCGGTACTGATCGGGGACGCGGTATACTACATCACCGTCGAATAAAGGAGAGTATCCGGTGCCTGCACCGGTTCTGCAGGCTGGCCGGCCCGTTCTTTGGAACGGCCGGCAATCGTGTCTTTGCTGCCAAGCAGCGTGCTTTATCACGGTCAAACTAATACCTTGCATTTACGGGAAATTGGTTGTATAATCCATCCATGTGGGGCTGTGGTGGAATGGCAGACACATCAGACTTAAAATCTGACGAACTTGGTTCATACGGGTTCAAGTCCCGTCAGCCCCATATCTGGATGGACCGCCGCCCGCGTGGCGGCTTTTTTGCAGTCGGGGGAGCGTATGAGAATCATTTTTGTTCGTCACGGAGAGCCGGATTACGAGCATGACTGCCTGACGGAAACGGGGCACAGGCAGGCCGCCGCGGCTGCGGAGCGGCTGGCGGATATGGGTATATCGGAAATTTTTTCCTCGCCCATGGGCCGCGCGCAGCAGACCGCCGCCTATACCGCGGAAAGACTCGGGCTGCCGGTCAGGACGCTCGATTATATGCATGAGATTTCCTGGGGCGGCGCGGGGATCCCGGACGACGGGCACCCCTGGGTGCTGAGCGAGCGCATGATCAACGAGGAGAACTTTGACTTTTTCGCGCAGGACTGGCGTGAGCACCCGTATTTCCGCGGAAATACGGCCCTTCAGTATTACGATCGTGTCGCCGCGGGCATTGACGGGTTCCTCATGGAGCATGGCTACCGGCACGAAGGCCGGCGCTGTTTCTGCAAAAACGGATCGGACAAAACCGTCGCCCTGTTCAGCCACGGCGGTTCCAGCAACTGCGCATTGGCGCACATCCTGTCGCTCCCGCTGCCGTACGGCGCCGCCATGCTGCCCTATTCCTTCACTTCCGTCATTATAGTGGAGTTCCCTGCTGCTCCGGGGGAGTACGTCCATCCGATGCTGATGATGTACGACGGAAAGAACCGGAGCACCGACTGGGGCAATCCCTGAAAGACAGTAAACGTGTACAGATGAAGCGTTATGAAGGGAAAAGCGGCATCCGCTGAGCAGACCGGTAATAAACGAGATTTCGGAAAAAATACTGATTGACAAGAATTTTCCCTTGTCGTATAATAAGGAACGGTTCGCGATGGGAGGGAAGTTATGGTACTCGATGTATCCCAGGCATTTTTGCAGCCCGGTGAGCGTATCCCTTTCCGCCATGAAGAGCCGATTCCGCCTCAGCTGATTTTCGGGGAAACAGTCGCGTTTCCGGCACCCGCGGTGATGGAAGGGGATTTCCTGCTGGAAGGCAGTACCCTGTACCTGACCGGGACGCTGAATGTGACGGCCCGGGGACGCTGCGCGTTCTGCCTGGATGAGGTCAGCTATCCGGTGAGCAAGGACTTTTCTGAGGTCTTTCTCCACCTGGACCGCATGACCCGCCAGACACAGCAGGCGGCGGATGACGATGAGCAGATGACGTTCGAGGGCAAGGAGATTGATCTGGCCCAGCTGGCGCTGACGCTGGCCGTGCTGGAACTCCCGATCCGCTTCGAATGTGAGCGCTGCTCAAACCAGTCCGACGAAGATGACGTCGGTGACGAAACACGCGCTTGCCAGAAGGAAACGCCCACGGAGCATCCTTTTTCGGCATTGCAGCAATTGCTGACTAAGGATCAGGAGGTGTAAACATGGCTGTCCCGAAGGGAAAAGTATCAAAGGCTCGCGGCCGCAGCCGTCGCGCTAATTGGAAGCTTGAGCAGCCCGCGATCGTTGTGTGCAAGCAGTGCCACAAGTATCGCCTTGCGCATCGCGTTTGCAAGCATTGCGGCTACTACGATGGCAGGCAGGTCATCGAAATCAGCGCCGAAGAAAATAAGAAGGCCTGATTCTTTAAACCCGTTTGAGCGCGGAAGGAAGTACCGGATCTCTGCACTCCCGCAAACAGAAAGCGTCGCCTTAGGCTGAGAGCGGCACAGGGGAGACGGGCCGGGAAGGGTCGTCCGCCGAGGGAACGATCGCAATATCGTTCGGCTGCGCCCGTTATCGCGCTCAGAGGCAGCCGGCCTGTCCGGCTGTGAAAAAAGGTGGTACCACGGTCATCCGTCCTTCAGAACGAAGGACGGTTTTTTCTTTCGGACCGGCAGTCAGGTGGCCCATGGAAAACCCGCGGTGGGATTATCTCGGTTTCCTCTCCGGGAACCGGTAAAGGAGGCGTATCATGAGCGGTCAGAATATCGCCCTGCTGGCGGTGCTGGCGCTGTTGGTCGCCGGATGCTTCTCGTCCGGTGTGATCGCGAAGAAAGTCTATCCGGACAGCATGGAAAAGCGCACGCGGCTGAGCCTGGGCATCAAAATGGGCACGGCGCTCATCGCCCTGGCGCTGTATATCATTGTGTTCATGTTTTGATCCAACATCAATAATATAGGAGAACCGTTATGCCTGACACTGAATTTACCATGGAAAAGACCTTTAACCCCCAGGCGATCGAAAAAGAAACCTACGAGCGCTGGGAAAAGAGCGGCGCGTTCATCGCGCACCGCGATCCGGCCAAGAAGCCCTTCACTATCGTCATGCCGCCGCCCAACATCACGGGCCAGCTGCACATGGGCCACGCCATGGACGGCGTGCTGCAGGACTCCCTGATCCGCTACCACCGCATGAAGGGTGACGCCGCTCTGTGGCTGCCCGGCACGGACCACGCCTCCATCGCGACGGAGGTCAAGATCGTGGACAAGCTGCGCAGCGAAGGCACCAGCAAGGAAGAACTGGGCCGCGAGAAGTTCCTGGAGCGCGCCTGGGCCTGGAAGGAAGAGTACGGCGGACGCATCACCCGCCAGCTGCGCCGCATGGGCGCGTCCTGCGACTGGAGCCGCGAGCGCTTCACCATGGACGAGGGCTGCTCCCGCGCCGTGCGCGAGGTGTTCGTGCGCCTGTATGAGAAGGACCTGATCTACCGCGGCAACCGGCTCATCAACTGGTGCCCCTGCTGCGGCACGTCCCTTTCCGACGCGGAAGTGGAGTACGAGACCAAGGACGGCAACTTCTGGCACCTGCTCTATCCGGTCAAGGAGACCGGCGAGAAGCTGGAGCTGGCTACCACCCGTCCGGAAACCATGCTGGGCGATACCGCCGTGGCCGTCAACCCGGAGGACCCGCGCTACAAGCACCTGCACGGCTGCCACGTGATCCTGCCCCTGGTCAACAAGGAGATCCCCATCGTGCTGGACGAGCACGCGGACATGGAAAAGGGCACCGGCGTGGTGAAGATCACCCCCGCCCACGACCCCAACGACTTTGAAGTGGGCCAGCGCCACAATCTGCCCATCGTGCGCGTGTTCACCTACGACGGTCACATGACCGGCGCGGAGGACGTGGCGAAGGTAGACGAGCTCTTCGCCAAGGGCCTGAATACCGTGAATGAGCCCCATGTGCTGGACTGCGGCAAGTATGCCGGCATGACCACCATGGAAGCCCGCAAAGCCATCGTGGAAGACCTGACGGCCCTGGGCCTGCTGAAAAAGGTGGAGCCCCTGAGCCACGAGGTGGGCACCTGCTACCGCTGCCATACCGTGGTGGAGCCCATGGTGTCCAAGCAGTGGTTCGTGAAGATGGCGCCGCTGGCCAAACCCGCCATCGACTGCGTGAAGAACGGCGAAACGGTGTTCATGCCGGACCGCTTCAGCAAGATCTACATGAACTGGATGGAGAACATCCGCGACTGGTGCATCTCCCGCCACCTGTGGTGGGGCCACCGCATCCCCGCCTGGTACTGCCCGGACTGCGGCGAGACCATCGTCAGCCGGGAGGATCCGACTGCCTGCCCGAAGTGCGGCTGCACGGCGCTGACCCAGGACGAGGACGTGCTGGATACCTGGTTCTCCTCTGCCCTCTGGCCCTTCTCCACGCTGGGCTGGCCGGATCAGACCGAAGACCTGAAGTACTTCTATCCCACCGACGTCATGGTGACGGGTTACGATATCATCTTCTTCTGGGTGGCCCGCATGATCTTCAGCGGCCTGGAGCAGATGGGCGAGATCCCCTTCCGGAAGGTGGTCATCCACGGCCTGGTGCGCGACTCGCAGGGACGCAAGATGTCCAAGTCCCTGGGCAACGGCGTCGATCCGCTGGAGATCATCGACAAGTACGGCGCGGACGCGCTGCGCTTCTCCCTGTGCATGGGCATTTCCGCCGGCAACGACACCCGCTACTCCGACGAGAAGGTGGAAATGGCCCGCAACTTCGCCAACAAGGTGTGGAACGCCTCCCGTTTCGTGCTGATGAACATGGATAAGGCCGAAACCCTGGAGGGCAAGCGCCTGACCCTGCCGGACCAGTGGATCCTGGAGCGGTACGCCCTGGCGGTGCGCGAAGTGACCGACGCCATGGAGAACGCGGAGTACGGCCTGGCCACGCAGAAGCTGTATGACTTCATATGGAGCGAGTTCTGCGACTGGTATATCGAGCTGGCGAAGTCCGGCCTGATGGGCGACGACGCGGAGCGCAAGGCCGCCACCCAGGCGGTGCTGCTGAAGGTGCTGTCCGGCCTGCTGCGGCTGCTGCATCCCTTCATGCCGTTCCTCACCGAAGAGATCTACGGCCGTCTGCCCGGCCAGGAAGGCGCCTCCTGCATGCTGTCCGACTGGCCCGAAGCGGAGGAGTACGGCTTTGCCGCCGAGGCTGCGCGGATGGAAGGCATCATGGACATGGTGCGCGTGATCCGCAACCAGCGCGCTGAGCTGAACGTGCAGGCCGGCCACCGTGCCCGCCTGATGGTGCGTCCCGCCCAGGGCTGGGCGGAAGCGCTCTCCGGCGCGGAGCCCTATTTCCAGCGGCTGGCCAGCGTGTCCGCCATGGAAATGCTGGCAGCCGGCAGTACGCCTGAAGGCAAGCTCGTGAGCGCTGTGTGCGAAGCGGGCGAGCTGTTCATCCCCCTGGGCGACCTGGTGGATCTGGAGCAGGAAAAGAAGCGCCTGGACAAGGAACAGAAGAACCTTGAAAACGAGATTGCCCGCTCCGAAGGCAAGCTGAACAATCCCGGCTTCACGGGCAAAGCCCCTGCCGCCCTGGTGGAGAGCGAGCGCGCCAAGCTGGAAAAGAACCGCCAGATGCTCGAAACGCTGAAGAAGCGCATCGCCGAGCTGGGCTGAGCCATGGCGGAAGGATACTATCATCAGCCGGTCCTGCTCAGGGAAGTCCTGGAGTGTCTCGATCCCCAGCCGGGTCAGACCTTCGCGGACGGCACCCTGGGCGGGGGCGGCCACGCCGAGGCGGTATTGCGCCGCATCGGCGACAGCGGCCGGCTCTACGGCATCGACCGGGATCAGGCCGCCATCGAAGCCGCGGGGGAGCGCCTGAGCGCTTTCCCCGGCTTTTGCGCGCTGCGCGGGAACTTCCACGACGTGGATGCCCTGCTGCCCGAAGGTGTGCTGCTGGACGGCGGGCTGCTGGACCTGGGGGTGTCCTCCTACCAGCTGGATACGCCGGAGCGGGGCTTCTCCTATCACGAGGAGGCGCCGCTGGACATGCGCATGGACCAGCGTCAGGCCATGACCGCCGCCGACTGGCTGAACCGGACGGATGAAGCGGATATCCGCCAGGCGCTGTATGACTACGGGGACGAGCGCTGGGCAGCCCGGATCGCGCAGAAGATCGCGGAGCGCCGGCGTGAGGCCCCCCTCGCTACGACGATGGATCTGGTGGCCTGCGTGGACGCCGCCATTCCCAAGGCCGTGCGCCGCAAGGACGACGGCCATCCGGCGCGCCGGACCTTCCAGGCGGTGCGCATCGCCGTCAACGACGAGCTGGCGCCCCTTTCCCAGGCGCTGACAGACTGGGTCATGCGCCTGAAGCCGGGCGGCCGCCTGTGCGTGCTGACCTTTCACTCCATCGAGGACAGGCTGGTCAAAACCGCTTTCCGCCGGATGCAGAACCCCTGCGTCTGCCCGCCCAAAGCGCCCGTGTGCACCTGCGGCCGCAAACCCATTGCGAAGGTGCTGTACGGCGGCGCGGTCAAACCCTCCGCCGACGAGGTCGCCGAAAACAGCCGGGCCCACTCCGCTCTGCTGCGTGCGGTGGAACGGCTTCCCTGACCGTCACACGTACGGCGCTATTCAGAGATGAACGCGGACAGCCATGGCGGCAGAAGCAAAAATGCTCATATATCAATAAGTATCGTCATTTGCAAGACCCGGACGGGCCGCTGTTGGCCCGTTCGGGCAAGAAATTTCATGAAACCCCTTGCGCAAAACGATTTCGTGTGTTATAATCAATTCCGCTCGTGGGATTATAGCTCAGTTGGCTAGAGCGCCACGTTGACATCGTGGAGGTCATAGGTTCGAGCCCTACTAATCCCACCACTCCCGAAACCCTTGTGAAATCAAGAGTTTCGGGATTTTTCTTTTTGTTCCGAAATGCCTCGGAATAGCCTAAAGAGGGCAAAAAGGTCTGAAAATGGACCTTTAGAAGCGGAAAAGGAGCTGAAGACGATTTGAAAAATGCTGATATAGCAGCACTTTCGCCGTTTTTCTGGAGCTGACACGGAGCTTTCAGGGAGCTATATACGGTGCATTCAGCCGCTCGATGAGATCCCTCTGTTTCAGGATTCCTGCATCACGGGCATTGGCATATACGGTTTCAACCATACGGGTCGAGGTATGACGCAGCTGGTCTGCTGCCTGCTTTGAGGTTGCCCCTGCTTCGATCAGCTGAGTGGCGTAAGTGGTGCGCCAGTCATGATTATTGAACTTGCCTTTGATACCCAGCGCGGAATAGGCTTCTCTGTAGATTCTCTGCATGGACGAATAAGGTAATGGTTCCTCTGCGGCTTTCCCGTGGAGAATGAATCCTTCCTTTGACGGAACAGAAGCGAGGATAGCCTTGAGCGGTTCAGGAATGATAAAGATACCGGTGGAACCTTCTGTTTTGGTTTTTCCAATGACCGGTCTGCCATTATTGGGATACGTGACGGCCCGGACAATGTGCCCAATTTTGTTTTCAAGGTCGATGTCTTCCCAACGTAACCCGAGGACTTCTTCCCTGCGCAGATTTGTGTAAGCGAACAAAGCCATATAGACGCGTTGCTGAATATTTTCAAGCAAGGGTATGGCCAGCTTGATACGGGCCACTTCGGCATCAGGCAATGCTTTATGATGGGCTGCCGGTTTTCCGTTGTTCTTCAGGAGTCTCGGCTTGATGGGGCTGCTCGGTATGATGCCCATTTCGACAGCGATGGAGAAAATACGGCTCGTGAATCCGCTCACACGGGTTATCGTATTCTTGTTGATATCTTCTCTCCGGCCGTGCTTGCTGGACTCGGCCATCCAATTATACCAGTTCTGGATGTCGACCAGCGTGATTTCATCCATGTGCTTGTCGCCGAGAAAAGGATAAATATAGAGATTAAGATAACGGTCATAGTTGGCAATTGTCGTCGGAGAAAGAGATTCGATAAAGGTTTTACGGTATGTTTGCTCAACAAAGTCTTTAAACAGCGGTGCCTTCTTCGGTACAGGCTGCATCAAATTCTTCAGAAACGTTTGGAATTTCAGATCGGTGTCTTTTTCATTTTTGCCGCAGAAACGTTTGCTTTGCTGGTTCCCATCCAGATCGATATAGGTGTAGTATTTGTAGAAATCACTTGCCATGTCGGAAACCTCCTCACATGGCCTTTCATCATCAGACGATATTCCGTTGTCAAGCATCACTCCGCCAGAAACCAAGCGGTCCATCACTGCAGACACCGCTTGGTTAGCCGCATTCTGGGCAATTTCTCTGACGGTATTTTCATTATACATAGCGGTCGTATTGATTGTCAATGCTGGAGTTGCGTTGCTTGTCATATGATAACTTTTCACCTCGAAATAGAAAGATGTCCATTGTATCACAGACACCAAAAGGGTTATATTGAATCGGCCACTGTGCTATGCCGCTCAGCAGCATGTCAACTGGCCACTGTCAACTGGGCTTTCAACCTTTTTCCAGTATACCTGATAGGCCCGGTCGTATTATTTTATTCTTTTCATCAGTTGTCAGTTGACTGGTTGACAAAGAGACGAAAAGCCTGACAGGACAATGGGTTTTCTTGTCAACCATCGTGTCAACTGAGTTTCATAAATGCGTCAACTGGACGCCTCAGAAGGGAGAATCATCACCGGGGATGACCTCGATGAATCCCATTTGTTCGTAATTGTTAACCGGCTGGTTGTCAGGAGGATCAGCCTCTGTTGGGATTCGTTCCCAGCCCCGCTGGGTGCCGTATTTTTCAAAGCGCCGGGAGTTGGCGAAGGGACGCCAGCCACGGATTCGGCCGTTGGCGATGCCTACATTCACGATTTCGAAGATTTCCCGGGTCTCCCATTGCTTGGGTTCATCGAAGGGGTGATTCAGCGCTTCCTTGTAGAGCTGCTTTGAACAGAGCTTATCGCCCAAATAGGTTTCCATGAAGCCATAGATCTGTCCGGCCAGGGTGTCTTCCTGCTGGTAATTCTCCTGTTCCCTGGACAACTGCTCTTCCATCTCCCGGCTCAGATTCGTGCTGTATTCTCCTGATTCATAGATTGCCATTGCTTCTGCCCACAGCTGGTCAATGTAGGCGCGGGACGCCGCCTCGTCCGCCAGGATATGCGTTTCCGCCTGCTCCGGATGCACCTGAACCGGCAAAAATCGCCGGTTGCCGCTTCGGTCCATGGGCAGGAAATCCATCTTGTTTGTGGTGCCGGCGAACACACACTGCCGAAGATGATCGGCGGCATAACGGTCATAGGGAAATTTGTAGGTATCCTTGTTCCGGGAGAGAAATGACTTGATGTCTTCAATGCTCTTGGCGTTGGCTGTCGCCACCATCTCTGACATTTCCAGGATCCAGTGCCCTGCGAGCCGCTGATAGATCTTTTCATCGTCCAGCCGTTTCAGGTCATCGGAAAACCATTCGTCCCGGATCGCCAGAAGACGAAAGAAAGTTGATTTTCCCGCGCCCTGGCCGCCGGTCAGCACCAGCATCAGATCAAATTTCGTTCCCGGTTCAAAGATACGCTTGATTGCCCCCAGCATGAAAACCTGAAGGCAGGCTTCGTTGTAGTCACTGACGTCCGCCCCCAGAAAATGATGCAGCGCATACCGGATACGATTCGCTCCGTCCCAATGCAGCCTCTTCAGATAACTGCGGATCGGATGAAAGCTGTGCTTGCTGGCCACGACGCGAAAGGCGTTCTGTACGCATTTTTCCGACCTGATGCCATAATACTGTTCGAAATGCAGCAATACATGGGGCAAGTCCTGATCGTCGAACCGGGTCGTATCCCGCTGCCAGGGAAACTCACCGATCATGTCGTCGGTTTCTGTCAGCAGGTTTCGCATGATCTTTCCGGCAAATGTGGGGTCATTTTCAAATATGACGATGCAATTCCGGATGGTGTTGGCAACGCCCTTTTCCGTCTTTTCCAGCCAGTTCCGGATTTCTGCGCGGTGGCAATTCGGATCATCATTTGGCTGTCCGATATTTGTCTGGCTCATAGCATTCTCCCGATTTCTTTCTGCAATTCATTGTTTTTTTATCGTTCCTCCTGATGGTGATGTATTGCTTTTCCGGCTTTCAAATCATGAATCTTTTGCCGGTGCTCCTGAAGGATTTCCTGTGCGGCAGGCCTGGCCTGTTCCTTAATGTGACGCCTGGCAGCTTCCCGGACAGGCTGTCCGCGCAGGAAACCGATCACTTTCTCGAGGATCGTCGTGGCCCGTTTTTTCAGGGTATTCGACACTTTCCCGAGCCAGCTCTGCACCATGTCCCGCTCCTTCTGCTTCAGACCGGTTTCCGGAGACTGCGCTAAACGCATTCCCTTCTCCAGTACCCGTTGGGTTTCTTCCTGCGTGGCATGGATCGCTTCGATAGCAACCGCCTTGACCGCTTCGCTGTAGGCAGCATCGGTCACAGCGTCCAACACGGCGTCGGCGTCTGAAAGCTTCTCCAGTTTGTCTTCCAATTCAGCTGCTTTCCGGGCGATGATTCTGCTCTGGGCTTCGTTGTCGGCTGTCAGTTCCGCATTGCGCCGTTCCAGTTCCGCAATCCTTTCCCGCTGGGCCTGGATGATATAATCGTTCTTGTCCCGGTTGGCCTGTCCGCCGTAGATCGCCTCACGTTCGACGGAAAGGCCATGTACCTCGCAGATGTTGAGCAGTAATTCCCGGCATATGCTGTCGAAAGTGATCTTCCGGTTATTCTGCCGGCCCGGCTTCTTCTCCGGATAAGGCATCGGGATGCCCAGAGCTTCCAGCGCTTTTTCCTGCTTCGGCTCGATCTCTCCATATCGGTTTTCTATATCGAAGACTTGCCGGGCGTGAATGTGCGGGCTCGTCTCGTCCAGATGCAGCGCCCAGTCCAGGATATGCACATGGCTGCCGAAACGCTCGTGGAACGTCGTCATGAATTCCTGGATGATTTCCAGCAGCACTTCCGGCGGCGGGCAGTCGCCTTCTTTCCCGATCTGGTAGATTGTCTCCTCGGGGCAGATCCGTGCATCTGCCAGCAGATCGTCCACCGTGCGGTTTCGGCCGGCATGCCCGGCCTTCACATTGCGGGCCGTCTGTCCGGCCAGGTAATCCCCATAGCGCTGCTCGTAAAACGCTCGCTCTGCCTGGCTGAAGGACGGATACTCTCCCGACTGGTTCTGGTCATGGTTCCGCAGGCCGTTCTGCCAGTCCCAGTAAAGGTTCAGGCTGGTCCGGTCTTTATCGATATTATCCGCATGGGCCACATCGAACTGACGGTCATTGTGTTTGGGATTATAGACGCCGTGCTTGCCGGCACGGCCGTTGTGACGGGATACCCGTGGTTTTTTTTCGGTCATGGCGTCACCTCCGTTTCTTTTGTAATGGTGTTTTTTGTTTTTTCCGGAGTCGCTTTCGTTTTCCATTCCCTGTTTTTCGACAGGCAATACCCAGTACAAAGTGTCGATGCTCAACACTTCACTGGGCCACGGGCGCTGCCCTTTGGATTCCCGGCAAGGGCCTTT
>JBGUIY010000321.1:0-2367 GCA_045113475.1 Christensenellales bacterium
AGCCGCCTGACGGTGATCGACGGCCAGGCGCCCGTCGCCCGGGCGAGGCATTATGCCCGTCAGGTGGCCATGTATACCCACGGAGAGGGCCGGGTCGCGCTGGAAAACGCGGGCTATCAGCCCTGCGCGGATCAGGCGGCCATCGTATCAGCCTCCGGCTACGACGCGGAGCGCGATACGGACAATCCCGCAGATTCCGTGTTCTGCAGCCACGGGGCCGGTTTTGTGGTTTCCTGGCGGGAGGCGGCAAATTATATGCACCTGCAGGGCAACGGTGAACGGAATGTGCCGTCTGAAGAGGCCGATCCGGAAGAACCGGTCCGGTCCGCGCCGCCCCGGGACAGCCTGGAGGAGGACAAGGAACTGCTGCGCATTTTTGAGCGCACCTACGGCCCCATCAAGCCCCGCGCCATCCTGCCCCGCAAGCCGGAAGCGAATCTGCCGGAGCGGGTCACCATGCCCGAGGCGCCGGAAGAATACCTGCTGGTGGACGGATACAATATCATCTTTGCCTGGGACGAACTGAAAGAAGTGGCTTCCTTCAGCCTCGACGCCGCCCGCGACCAGCTGATCGCGCTGATGTGCGATTTCAACGGGATGCGTAACCTGCACCTCATCCTGGTTTTCGACGCCTATAAGGTGGCCGGGGGCCGCGGGTCTGTGGAAAAGCGCGGGAACATCGACATCGTCTACACCCGCGAAGCGGAAACGGCGGACGCATACATCGAAAAAGCCGCCTACCAGCTGCGGGACAAGCGCCGCGTCCGGGTCGCCACGTCCGACGGCATGGAGCAGCTGATCATCCTGGCCAGCGGCGCGCTGCGCGTCTCCGCCCGGGAATTCCGCCGCGAGGTGGAGCAGACCGAGGGCGAACTCAGGGATTTCCTGGCCCGCCACGCCGCGCTGGCGAACGGGAACCCGGTTTCCGAGGCGATGCGCGCGCCCATGCAGCGCCTCAGGGATAAGACGGACAAGGGGGAAGGACATGCCTAGACTGATATTTGTGCTGGAGCTGATCGGAACGATCGCTTTCGCGGTTTCCGGTGCGGTACTGGCTGTGCGGAAGGGAATGGACGTGTTCGGCGTCACGATCCTGGGCCTGACCACCGCCGTCGGCGGCGGCGCGATCCGCGACCTGCTGCTGGGCAACACACCGCCCCTCACCTTCCGGGAGCCGGTATACGCCTTGACGGCCATCGGCGTTTCGCTGGTCGTGTTTCTGAAGCCGGTCAGGCACTTCCTGACCGGCAACCACCGCCATGCCGCCGCGCTGCTGCAGCTTTCGGATTCGCTGGGGCTGGCGCTGTTTACCGTCAGCGGCGTTCAGGTGGCTTACCTGCTCGGGCATTCGGAGTCGCTGTTCCTGCTGACCTTCGTCGGCGTGGTCACTGGCGTGGGCGGCGGCGTCCTGCGGGATATCATGGCAGGCCGTACGCCCTTCATTTTCGTCAAACACGTGTATGCCAGCGCGGCCCTGGCCGGCGCGCTGCTCTGCGCCTGGCTGTGGCCGCTGATCGGGCAGACGGCGGCGATGCTGGCCGGTTTCGCAGTGATCATGATCATCCGCCTGCTGAGCGCGCATTACCGCTGGAGCCTGCCTCACGCGGAGGGCGACGTGCCGGAGAATAAACCCCTATGAGCGTCCGGTATCTGGTGTTCGACGTGGAGACGCCCAACGCCCGCAACGACCGCATGAGCGCCATCGGACTGACGCTGGTGGAAGACGGCCAAGTCCGCCGCACCCACGCCACGCTGATCAACCCGGAGACCTGGTTCGACGATTTCAACATCCGTCTGACCGGCATCACGCCGGAAGCGGCCGGACAGGCGATGAACTTTCCCGCGCTCTGGGCCTATGTGCGGCCCCTTTTCGATAACAGCGTACTGGTGGCCCACAACGCGGTGTTCGATATGCATGTCCTGGCGTCCTGCCTGCGGCACTACGGCCTGGACCACCGGGCATTCTACCCCTACATGTGCACGGTGCGCATGGGCAGGCGGGTCTATCCGCGGCTGCCCGACCACCGGCTGAACACCATGTGTGAGGCGCTGGACATCCCCCTGGACCATCACCAGGCCGGCAGCGACAGCCGCGCCGCTGCCTTCCTCCTGGCCGACTATCTCGCCAAGGGCATCGATCCCGCCGCGTTCCAGCGCCAGTTTGATATGCGGGCCATGAGAACGGTGAGAAGGTAAAGAGGGCGCTGACGCCGTTCTTCTGCCGGTTGATCCGGGAGCCTGATCCTGCTATTCCGTCAGGGTCCGTGATATCATGGTATAATACTCTTCTCAAATTAAAATAGCTCATCTTGTACCCGTCTTGTCCGCCCTCTCTGCGTCAGCCACCCTCACCGTACCTCCGGGTAC
>JBGUIY010000322.1:0-6247 GCA_045113475.1 Christensenellales bacterium
GCCGATCCTCGTGGTACTGATCCTCGGCTTCATCTACAGCGCCGGGACGTCCGGAGATACCGTGTCGATGACCGCTGTCTCATATGCGGATACGGTCGCTCTCGGCACCGGCTACCTGAAAGCCATCCCGGAAAACCTGCAGGAAGTCGGCAAGGCCATGCTGCCGATTGCCGTTTTCTTCCTGATCTTCCAGGTTGTGTCCCTCCGTCTGAAGCGGAAGCCCTTTGTCCGTATCCTGGCCGGCCTGCTGATGACCATGCTGGGGCTGATGCTGTTCCTGACCGGCGTCAACGTCGGCTTCTCGCCCCTCGGCTACATGCTCGGCTACCAGATTGCCAAATCGAATTACCAGTACGTGCTGATTCCCCTCAGCGCGCTGATGGGATGGTTCATCATCAACGCCGAGCCGGCGGTGCATGTTCTGAACAGGCAGGTCGAAGAACTGAGCGGCGGCGCTATATCCGCCAGAGCCATGGGCCTCAGCCTGTCCATCGGCGTTGCCGCGGCCATGAGCATCAGCATGTACAGGGCGATCACCGGCGTATCCATCCTCTGGTTCATCGTACCGGGGTATCTGCTGTCCCTGGCCCTGTCCTTCCTTGTGCCCGCCACCTTCACTGCCATCGCTTTCGACTCGGGCGGCGTCGCCAGCGGACCGCTGACCGCCGCGTTCATGCTCCCCTTCGCGATCGGCGCCGTGCAGTCCCTGGGCGGCAACGTGATGACCGACGCTTTCGGTCTGGTGTCCATGGTCGCTATGATGCCGCTCATCACCGTGCAGATCATGGGCTTCGTATCCGTGCTTTCCTCAAGGCGCGGCATCTCCAGGAAAACGCCTGCGACTGCCTATACCGACAGCGACATCATCGAACTGTGGGAGGTGTGACATGCAGCTGAACTTCGTGATTGCGGTGCTGGACCGCGGCAAGCGTGAACGTTACACCGCTATCCTCAGATCCTTAAAGCTGAAGGTGACCCTTACCATGCTGGGCCACGGTACCGCGAGAAGCGGCATCACCCTGCCGGACAAAGCGGTCATCGCCGCCGTTGCAGACCCTGAAAATACGAAACGCCTCATCCGGGAAGCGAAGAAAAAAATGTACATCGACATTCCCGGAAACGGCATCATGATGGCCGTACCCCTTAAAAGCGTCGGGGGTATGAGCACTTTGACGCACTTTACCGATCACCAGACCACAGGCGAAGGGAAACCGGATATGGATTTTGAATACGAACTGATCTACGTGATCCTCAATGAAGGACATTCCGACGAAGTCATGGACGCCGCCAGGCCTGCCGGCGCGGGCGGCGGCACCGTGATTGCCGCCAAGGGCACGGGCATCCAGCAGTCGAAGAAATTCCTCGGCATGACGCTGGCCAGTGAAAAGGAAGTCGTCCTGATCGTCGCCAAGGCGTCCAACAAGGCGGATATCATGCGCGCCGTCATTGAAAAGGCAGGGCCGGAGACGCCCGCAGGCGCGATCTGCTTTACCGTTCCCGTTTCACAGGTCGCCGGTCTTCGTCAGATGGAAACGGAAGAAGAGTAACATCAAGTCAAAATAAATAAACAGGGGCTGATCACAGCCGTATCCGCTTGACGGACGCATGCCTGTATCAGCCCCTGTTTTTGCTTCTTATTTCTGTACTTTGGTATGCTTTTTGATGAGTGCTTCCGCCATCTCGTATTCCTCCGGCGGTATCCTCAGGACGAACGGCGCCAGGTGTGGCGTACGGTAGAGCCTGATCGTACCGGTAGAGGGAGAATAGCCGATCTCGTTGATATCCCGCCAAAGCAGGTGGCGCTCCTCCGCTTTGATATACTTGGAGCCGTCGCGTGACTGCACCGCGGATTTCAGGTTTGCCCGCTGGAGCCGCGCCCAGGCGTGGATACGGGACGCGCGGTACCAGGTCTGCATATGCGCGCCGTCCATATCCAGGATATAGCGGATCTCTTCACGCCCCTGCAGCGAGTAGGCGGCGATCACGAGCAGAAGCCCGATCACCCCGGCCACCGCGACAGCGGAGATCAGGGACCCGACGGAAACGGCAAAATTCTGCGCTGACGAGCCGAACCGTTCCACCAGCACCAGCACTGCCAGCAGCAGGATCACCGTAAAGGAAAGTACGGCGATCGCGCTGCGCCAGGCCCCGGTGTCGGCTCCCGGAACGCGCACGGTACGCCATACATCCCGGACACCTGAAGCAGGGGCGCGTTTGCCGCATTGCTGGCAAACCGCGCCCTCGCTTTCAATTTTGCATTTTTTGCAGTAGGAAACGATCATTTGTCGAAGTTTACCACTTTGGAGAAGTCTTCTGCCTTCAGGGACGCGCCGCCGATGAGGCCGCCGTCGATCTCAGGCTGCGCCATGAGGCCTTTCACGTTCTTCGGGTTCATGCTGCCGCCGTACTGGATGCGGATTTTGTTGGCAGTGCCCTTGCCGTACTTGCGGGCGATCGCCTGGCGGATCACGCCGATGGTCTCGTTGGCCTGCTCGTCGGTAGCGGTGAGGCCGGTGCCGATGGCCCACACGGGCTCGTAAGCGATGACGACCTTCTCGACTTCCTTCTTTTCCAGGCCGGTCAGCGCGATCAGGGTCTGATACTCGACCAGCGCATCCGTGTAGCCGGCTTCACGCTCTTCCTTCTTTTCGCCGACGCAGAGGATCACCTTGAGGCCTGCGGCAACAGCGGCCTTGACACGCTGATTCACGGTGGCGTCGGTCTCGCCGAAGTACTGACGGCGCTCGCTGTGGCCGATGATCACGTATTCGGCACCGCTCTTCAGCAGCATTTCCGCGGAAAGTTCGCCGGTATAGGCGCCTTTCTCCGCGAAGTGAACATTCTGGGCGCCCACGTGGATCTTGCTGCCCTTCACAGCCGCCTTGACCGTCGAGATATCCACGGCGGGAACGCACACGACTACGTCACAGGAAGCTTCCTTGACCAGGGGCTTGAGGGCTTCGACCAGCGCCGCTGCCTCGTCAGGGGTCTTGTTCATTTTCCAGTTGCCAGCGATAATGGGTTTACGCATGTCTGTTACCTCTCTTATTTCTCATCCAGAGCCGCGACGCCGGGCAGGACCTTGCCCTCGAGATACTCCAGGGAAGCGCCGCCGCCGGTGGAAATATGCGTCATCTTGGCAGCCAGGCCCATCTGCTCCACAGCCGCAGCGCTATCGCCGCCGCCGATGATGGTCACGGCATCGCTGTCCGCCATGGCCTGCGCCACAGCCAGGGTGCCCTTGGCCAGGGTCGGGTTCTCAAACACGCCCATGGGGCCGTTCCAAACGACGGTCTTTGCAGCCTTGACGGCATTGCCGAAAAGTTCAGCGCTCTTCGGGCCGATGTCGCAGCCTTCCATGTCCGCCGGGATGCGGTCGGAATCGGTGATCACCACGTCGACGGGCGCGTCGATGGGATCAGGGAACGCATGCACACACACGGTGTCGATGGGCAGGAGCAGCTTGACGCCCTTCTCCTCTGCCTTCTTCATCATGTCCTTGCAGTAGTCGATCTTGGTTTCATCCAGCAGGGACTTGCCGATCTCATAGCCCTTCGCCTTCAGGAAGGTGAAAGCCATGCCGCCGCCGATGATGAGGGTATCGACCTTTTCCAGCAGGTTGTTGATGACGTTCAGCTTGTCCTCGATCTTCGCGCCGCCCAGCACGGCCACGAAGGGACGGTCGGCGTTCTCCAGCGCCTTGCCCATGATGGAGAGCTCTTTGCCGATCAGGTAACCGGCCACGTTGGGGCTCAGGAACTTGGTCACGCCCTCGGTGGAGCAGTGCGCGCGGTGGCAGGAGCCGAACGCGTCGTCCACATAGCAGTCCGCCAGGGAAGCCAGTTCCTGGCTGAAGGTCTCGATGTTCTTGGTTTCTTCCTTGCGGAAGCGGGTATTCTGCAGCAGCACCACGTCGCCGGGCTTCATCGCAGCGACAGCCGCTTTCGCGTTTTCACCGACGACGGTATCGTCATTGGCAAACACCACGGTCTGGCCCAGCAGCTCGCTCAGGCGGACCGCCACAGGCGCAAGGGAGAACTTCTCTTCCGGACCGTTCTTCGGCTTGCCCAGGTGGCTGCACAGGATCACCTTGCCGCCGTCCTTGATCAGCTTCTGAATGGTGGGCAGAGCCGCCACGATGCGCTTGTCATTGGTGATCTTCCCGTCCTTCATGGGGACGTTGAAGTCGCAGCGGACGAGTACACGCTTGCCATTGACCTGGATGTCGTCGATCGTTTTCTTGGCCATTGTAATGCACGCTCCTTTACTCAATCAACTCAAATATCGGCAAAATCCGACTTTATTATATTACCATAACATCAATAAAATAACAAGTACCGGATTCGGTGGATGAAACAATAAAAAATCAATTCTTTTTCTTGACAAACGATGCTTCAAGTGCTAAATTACCGGCATAATGCTGGGACGAAGTTACGTCCCTGTCGTACCCGCTCTCAGAGAGTCGGCGTTTGGTGCGAGCCGACAGCAGGCGCAGGGATGGTCTCACTTCCGAGCAGGGCTTCGGAAATCACAGTAAGAAGCTCCGGATCGCCCCGTTATCATGGCGCAGGATCGAAAGATCCCTCTGAGCGGTCCCGTCTTTATGACGAGGCAACTGGGGTGGTACCGCGGTTATTCCGTCCCCTGAGCGATGTGCTCAGGGGCTTTTTGCATGATTCACCCGATATTCAAGGAAAGGCAGAAAACGGCATGAAGAAGATCAGCATCACGGACGTCACGCTTCGCCGCGCGACAGAAAACGGCACACTGGGATTCAAAGAGAAGCTCGAGATCGCCAAATGCCTGGACCGCGTCAATCTGAGCGCCATCGAACTGGCGCCCCTGACGGACAGCAAGGCGGACAGCATTTTTGTGAAGACCCTGGCCTCCCTGATCCATAACACCACTCTGGCGCTGCCCGCCGGCAGGACGCCCGAAAGCGCGGACCGCGCATGGGAAGCCCTGCGTACCGCCAATCGCGCCAGGCTGATCGTGGACGTGCCGGTGTCCAGCGTGCAAATGGAATACATCGCCCGGAAAAAGCCGGAAGCCATGCTGGAGGAGATCGGCAGCCAGGTCAGGTACTGCGCAGCGCTGTGCCCCGACGTTGAGTTTTGCGCGACCGACGCCAGCCGCGCCGACCGTGACTTTCTCGCCCAGGCGCTGGAGACGGCGCTGAACGCCGGCGCGGGCAACATCTGCCTGGCAGATACCGCCGGCGTCTTCCTGCCCGAGGAGTACAAAAGCTTCCTGATCGACCTGTACGAGCGCGTACCGAAACTCAGGGACGCCTTCGTCAAGGTCATGTGCGACGATTCCGTGGGCCTGGCGGCCGCTTCTGCCGTAAACGCCCTGACAGTCGGCGCCTGCGGCGTCAAGACGTGTCTGATCGGGAACACGGCGCCGCGCCTGCGCACCATCTGCGGCATCGTGGCCCGCAGGGGCGACAGCCTCGACCTGTATACTTCCGTCAGGACGACCGAGCTGGACCGCACGCTGCAGCGGATCGACCGTTTTCTGGGCGCGCCCGAAACGGGTGGAAACAGCGTCACCTATCAGGACGACACCGTGACCTGGGACGCTTCCGATCCGATCAGCGCCATCGCCGACGGCGTTCACAGCCTCGGGTACGACCTGAGCGAGGATGAACTGGCCAAGGTCTATGACGAATTCCTCCATCTCGCCCGCAAAAAGCCGGTCAGCCGCAAGGAGCTGGACGCCATCGTCGCCGCAAGCGCCATGCAGGTGCCCGCCGCCTATACGCTGGAAAGTTTTGTGATCAATTCCGGAAACATCATCACCGCCACGGCAAGCCTCAAGCTGAATTATAAAGATGCTGTCATCGAGGGCATTTCCGCGGGCGACGGCCCCATTGATGCCGCGTTCAAGGCCATGGAATCCGTAACGGGCCGGCATTTCGAACTGGAAAGCTTCCTGATCGACGCCATCACGGAAGGCAAGGAAGCCATCGGCCGGGCCATCGTCAAGCTGCGCAGCGACGGCAGGCTCTACTCCGGCAGCGGCGTTTCCACGGACATCATCGGCGCCTCCATCCGTGCCTACCTAGGCGCTCTGAATAAAATCGTGTACGAGGAGAACGAAGTATGAAGCTCTCATTTTCGACCAAGGGTTGGCACGACGCCTCCTGGGAGGATTTCCTGACCGCCGCGCAGGATCTCGGCTTTGAAGGCATTGAGATCCATAACCTTAACGCGCCTTCCATGCAGAAAAAGGGAGCGCCGGCCGA
>JBGUIY010000323.1:0-3766 GCA_045113475.1 Christensenellales bacterium
GCCGCGCTGGCAGAGTGCGGGCGATGACACGGGAGGCGGGAATCATGATGAAGATCGGCGTCATATCCGACACGCATGACCTTCTGCGGCCGGAGGTGCTTGACCGTCTGCAGGGCTGCGGGCTTATCCTGCACGGCGGGGATATCAGCAGCCGGCGGATACTGGACCGGCTGGAGCAGATCGCGCCGGTGAAGGCGGTGCGCGGAAACAACGACAAGGAGTGGGCGGAAAGCCTGCCGGCGTTCCTGGATTTTGAGCTCGACGGGCTGCGGATCTGTATGACCCATAAGAAAAAAGACCTGCCGCATGATCTGTCAGCCTACGACCTGGCGGTCTTCGGTCATTCGCACAAGTATGAAGCTTCATGGCTTGCGCCTGCCGGAAAGAGGCGGACGCTGCTGCTGAATCCGGGCAGCTGCGGCCCGAGGCGGTTCGTGCAGCCGATCACCATGGCGGTCCTGACTGTCAACGATGACGGCTTTGCCGCGGAGCGCGTCGATATCCCGCACCGGGCGGAGGAAACGGCGCCAAAGGTGGGAAAGGATATCCGCGAACAGATCGGGCTCGTTGTCCGGGAAACGCAAAAGGGGCAGACCGTGCAGGCCATCGTCCGGAAATACGGATTGGATGAAAAACTGACAGAGCAGATCGTCCGGCTGTACGTCACCCATCCGGGCGTGACAGCGGACGGGATCATGACCAAATTGGGCCTGTGAGGCGCATAGGGCCATGCCCCGGGAAGTTGGCAGACCGCCGCGGAACGCGAAAGCCGCCGGATAACATATGATACCGGAAAAAGGAGGCGTCAATATGAGAAACCATGAGGTGACTGAACGGCACGATCTGCTGAACGGCCAGGGGGATCTGTCGGAACCGGGCTGGTCCAGGCATCTGGTCCAGAAGTACAGCCGCAGCCATATCAAGGCGCCGGCCTGGCGCATCAAGGAATGGGATTATTATCTGGTGACGGGCCGGGACTTCGCGGGCGCCTTCACCATCTCCGACGACGGCTATATCGGCTTGCAGTCGGTGTCCTTGCTGCGCCTCGGGGAGAAACCCTGGGAGCATACGGAGACGGTGCTGAATCTGTTTCCCATGGGAAAGCTGAAACTGCCTTCCGATTCCTCCTCGGGAGAAACGGTCTATCAGGATAAACGCCTGCAGATGCGGTTTTCCGCGGAGAAGGGCCGGCGGCATATCACCTGTCACTTTGAGCGCTTCTGCGGCGGGAAGCCCTTTGACTGCGACATTGTGCTGGAACAGCCGGAGATGGATTCCATGGTGATCGCGACCCCCTGGGACAAACCCCGGCATTTCTACTACAATCAGAAGATCAACTGCATGCGCGCCTCGGGCTATATGGCGTTTGACGGCGAGCGCTATACGTTTGATCCCGCCGCTGATTTCGGGACGCTGGACTGGGGCCGCGGCGTATGGACTTATGACAATACCTGGTTCTGGGGTTCCGGCAACGCGGATATCGGCGGAGTGCCCTTCGGCTTCAACATTGGTTACGGTTTCGGCAACACCCGGGCGGCGACGGAAAACGTGCTGTTCTATGGCGGGAAGGCCCACAAGCTGGACGATATCACGTTCCACATCCCGGACAGCGGATATATGGACACCTGGACGTTTACCTCGTCGGACGGACGTTTTGAGACGACCTTTGTACCTGTTCTGGACCGGGCGGCGAAACTCGATTTCAAGCTGCTGGTCTCTGATCAGCACCAGGTCTTCGGACGCATGAGCGGCAGAGCGGTCCTGGACGACGGAACGCCCGTCGAGTTCCGGGATCTGCTGTGCTTTGCGGAAAAAGTGCACAACCGATACTGAAAAAACTGTCCGGAGGATCATCCGATGCAGAAAAAGCCGTTATCCATCCTCTTTATCGGCAACAGCCACACCTATTTCAACGATATGCCGCTGATGGTCAAAAGGCGCGCCGATGAGGCAGGTTATGACTGCCGGGTCGTTATGATCACCCACGGCGGCTGGTACCTGGAGCAGCACGCGCAGGAGCCGGATGTACGCTTCAATATCCTGTACGGCGGCTATGATTATGTGGTGCTTCAGGAACACGCGCATCCCTTCGGACCGGAAGAAAAGCTCATGGCGGCTGCCGCCGCACTGGGGAAAATGATCCGGGAGGCCGGCAGCACGCCGGTCATTTATGAGTGCTGGGCGAAGAAGGACGAACCGGAGACCCAGGCGCTTATGAATGCGGCCCATCGGCGCGCCGCCGGGGCGATCGGCGCCTTGCTGGCACCCGTTGGGGAAGACTGGCGGCGTTATATGGAAAGCCGGCCCGGTCTGGAGATGTATGCGGAAGACGGCGCGCACGCTTCCCGGGCAGGGTCTGACTTTGCGGCCGGGCATATCTGGGAAACGATCCAACGCGACATCAGCGGAAAAAGCAGAGCGGGGAATACGCAATGAGGATCGCTGTCATGACCTTCCGGCTGCATGCGCCCTGGGTGCACAGCCTGAAGGAAAAGCGAATGATCGTCAGAAGCCTCGTCGCAAAGCTGCAGAACCGCTTTCACGTTTCCGCTGCGGAAGTGGACGGGCAGGATACGCATCAGATCATCGTGATCGGGGCTGCGGCCATTGTGCCGCACAGCGCGATGGGGGACAGCCTGATGGACGAGATCTCGCGGTTCGTGGAAGAGAACACGGAGGCAGAGATCCTCGACGAAACGAGAGAAATCAGGTGAGGCGCATGAAAATCTATGAGACAGTCCTGTCCGATCGTGTCCTGAATGAACTGGTTTCCCTGTCACGGGACTGGGAGGCGGAACAGAGCTGTTACGGCTACCGCGCCAACCGCCGGGAAGACATTGAGGGAAACCGTATCTTTCTGGCTGAAGAGAACGGCGCTGTCACCGGCTATCTGTTCGGCCGTGTTTTCCGGTCGGAAAACATGCGCTCCATCATGCCCGAAGGCACAGCGTGCTTTGAAGTTGAAGAATTGTATGTCGTTCCTTCCCGGCGGTCGCAGGGTATCGGGCAGGCGCTGTTCAGCTTTGCATCAGAGGCGCTGCGCAGCGAGACGGAGTTCATGATCCTGAGCACCGCTACGAAAAACTGGAAAGCCGTGTTCCATTTTTATCTGGATGAGCTGGGTATGGAATTCTGGAGCGCCAGGCTGTTCAAGAGGATCGGAGACAAAGACGGATGATCCGTCCCGTCATTATGCTCATACAAATGCCATGCCGGGCTTGCCCGGCATGGCAATTTGTATGAATCAGAGTATAAAGGTTCACGTCAGTCACTGCTGATCCGGGCTTTCATAGCTCCAGCCATGATCGCCATGATAGATCATGAGCCTGGTCATGCCGCCGTCGATGCAGATGTTCTCGCCGGTGATGAACCCGGCCTTCCCGGAACAGAGGAACAGCGCCATCTCCGCGATGTCCTGCGGCTTTCCGACGCACCTCACCGGCTGCTGAAGGGCGTCTGCGCCGGTGATTTCGCTGCCTGTCGTGTCGATCCAGCCGGGCGAGATGCTGTTTACCCGCGCTTTCCCCGCGAGGCTGACGGCCATTGCGTGAGTCAGCGCGGCAATGCCGCCCTTGGCGGCGGTATAGCTTTCCGTCTGCGGCTGGCTCATGCGGTCCCGCGAGGAGGAAATGTTGATCACCGCCGCGCCCTCCGCGAAATGGGGCACGAACAGCTTGGTCAGGTAGAAGGGCGCGGTCACGCCTACAGCGAGGGCGTAGGAAAAATCTTCCCAGGTGCATTCGTCAATGCCCTTCATCAGCGGCAG
>JBGUIY010000324.1:0-2909 GCA_045113475.1 Christensenellales bacterium
GCTGCGCCTGACCTACGCCACGGACGCCGTGGCCACCGGCGGGCTGCTCAGCCTGCTGCAGAAAGCCGGCGCCATCCGCGAGATGACCGTGCAGCCCCAGAACATCGACCATCTGATTGCCGCCATGTACCGGGAGATGGACCTATGAAGGCCTATCTGTCCGTATTCCGCCTGCGGCGGAGGCTGGAAACGCAGTACCGCGGCGCGGCCCTGGGCGGCATCCTCTGCCAGGTGTTCTTCGGGCTCGTGCTGATCGCCCTGTACCGGGCTCTGTATGCAGGCAAGCCCCAGCCGATGCCCTTTTCCCACATCGCCACCTACGTGTGGCTGCAGCAGGCCTTTTTCCGGATGCTGCTGGCCTCCGACGCCGACCTGATGGACAAGATCCGCACCGGCGGGATCGCCTACGACCTGTGCAGGCCGCTGAGCCTGTACGGCTTCTATTACGCCCGCATCCTGGCCCAGAAACTGACGGGCAGCCTGCTGCGGGCCGCGCCCATGCTGGTGTTCGCCATGCTGCTGCCGGAGGGCTGGGGCATCTCCCCGCCCGCCTCCGCGCCGGCCCTGCTCTGGGGCCTGGCGGCGCTGTGCCTGGGCTTTATCTGCGTGTCCGCGCTGGAGAACATCACCATGGCGTTCACCATGCGCACGCTGGATTTCCGGGGCATGCAGGCCATGCTGAACCTGCTGATGATGGTCCTGGCGGGCAACATTCTGCCCCTTACCCTGTTCCCCGACAGCTGGCAGCGCGTGATCGCCCTGCTCCCCTACGCCCAGCTGCTGGACGCGCCCATCCGCCTGTATACCGGCGAATACGCCGCCGCCCGGGCCGGGGAGATCCTGCTGATCCAGAGCCTCTGGTGCGCGGCCCTGATCCTGCTGGGCCGCTTCATGTGGCGGCAGAACCAGCGCCGTCTGATCATACAGGGAGGGTGAGCCGATGAACACGATCCGCTTATACGGCAAGTCCATGGCCATCCTGCTGAAAAGCCAGCTGCAGTATCCCGTCTCCTTCCTGCTCCAGACGCTGGCGCAGCTGGTGATGGAGGGCGGCGAGCTGCTGGCGGTGATCCTGCTGGTGGACCGGTTCGGCCGCCTGAACCAGTGGATGCCGGGAGACCTGTACTTTTTCTTCGGGCTGATGTCCGTATCCTTTTACCTGACCGAGCTTTTCGGCCGCGGGATCACCGGCGCCTTCCCCTCCATGGTGCGCAGCGGCCAGCTGGACACGCTGTTCCTGCGCCCCCGGGGCGTGCTGACCCAGGTGCTGTGCAGCGCCGTGGACGCGCGGCGCATCGCCTGCATCGCCGTGGGCGTCGTCAGTCTGGTGATCGGCAGCCGCATGTCGGACATCCAATGGACGCCCGTCAACGTTCTGCTGTTCGCGGAAAGCGTGTTCTGCAGCTTCTGGCTGATCCTGGGGCTGTTCATGATCGAAGGCGTGCTCTGCATCCACAGCGTGAAATCCGTGGAGATCGCCAACGCCCTCACCTACGGCGGGCGCAGCGCCTGCCAGTACCCCATCGACACCTATCCGCGGCCCCTGCGGGTGCTGTTCACGGTGATCGCGCCCTTCGCGCTGGTGATGCACGTCCCCGCGGCGCAGATCCTGGGCAAGCCTGTTTTCGGCTGGCCGGTATGGGCCGCCTTCCTTGCGCCGCTCTCCGGCTTCGCGCTTTTCGGCGCTATGTACCTATGCTTCCGGAAGGCCCTGGGCTTCTACCGTTCAACGGGAAGCTGACACAACTGAAAACACACTGCAACACAGGCTGCCGATGCTTCGGCAGCCTGTTCATTAACGACCATGTTGTTATTTGGGATCATTTTACGTCTGTTCAAGTGAAGGGAGGCGGTGAGCCGATGAACACGGTGGTGGCCAAGGGCCCGGCAATCACCAGGGTTGAGAAGCTGGAAATGCTTGTGGACAAATACCAGATTAGCCTGCTGAGGATCTGCTTCACGTTTCTTCATGACCGGAGCCTCGCGGAGGACGCGGTGCAGGAAACATTCATCAAGGTGTATCGGGGTCTCGACACTTTTCATGGCAACAGCAGCGAAAAAACCTGGATCTTCAGGATCGCCATGAATACCTGCCGGGACATGCTCCGCGGCCGGTGGTTCCGGTTTGTTGACAGGCGGGTCGGCCTCAGTCAGTTGCCGGAGCCGGCGGTGCAGATGGAGGAAGGCGACCGGGAGATCGTGGCGTCCGTCATGGCCCTGCCGGTCAGACTCAGAGAGGTCATTCTGCTGCACAACTTTGAAGGGCTGACCACCTATGAGACGGCCGAGGCCCTGGGGATCACCCAGCAGGCAGTCAGCGGCAGGCTGAAACGAGCAAAGGAAAAGCTCAGAAAAGAATTGAAGGAGAAAGGATGTGACCTGTCATGACGGAAACCAGGGAAGATGAACGCATCCGGTCGGCGCTGAACCGGGCGATGTCCGGCCTGGAGGCGAACCCCTGTCTGGCACGGCGGGTCATTGCCGCATCCGAAGGAGAAAAGAAAGTGAAAAAGAAATTCTCGGTCGTTATGGCGCTGGTCATCGCGCTGTCGCTGCTCTCAGCGACCACTCTGGCCCTGCAATTGTGCGGCTGGAAGATCGCCGATTATATCAGGAACGTCAGCGGAGGCAAGGTGGACGACGGTTTTGAATCCGGGTTCAGCCAGGACGTGAACCTGGACACAGACGGCGTTCGCTTTCACGTCCGCGACGCCTATGCCGCCGGAAGAAAAATCATCGTCGTGACGGAAGTCACCTGCCTGGACGGCGATACAGCAATGATCCTGCCCAGCAGGGAGATCTGCGATCCAGACGTGACCCCGGCATATATCTACGTCAGGGAGTTGGCGGGCGTTAACGATGAAATCACGCTCAGCGAATATGCCCGGCAGAAGGGGCTTTCAATGCTC
>JBGUIY010000325.1:0-4364 GCA_045113475.1 Christensenellales bacterium
GATGCTTCACGGACCTGTGGGCGCCTACATCGCCAGGAAACAGTTTTCTGTCAGCAATCAGGACGTTCTCAACGCCATCACCTATCACACCGTGGGCCGTGCTGAGATGACCAAGTTGGAAATGTGCATCTTCGTCGCCGACGCCACAGAGCCGGGGCGCGAGCAGTACCCGGGCCTCAAGCGCCTGCGCAAACTTGCGCAGCGGAGCCTGGAAGCCGCCGTCCTGCTGAGTCTGAACCTTACCAAGCAGCACCTGCTGGTCACCGGCAAACCCTTCAACCCGATCTCCGACGCTACCGTGCGCTGGGTAACGCCCCTTGTACCTGAAGAACTGCTGCCTCTCACCCGGGCGGATCTGCCTTAATCATCAAACGAAAGGAATGAATTTATGTCTGAAGAACCTATCCTGGTCAAACAGATCGCAAAGACCCTGGACGATAAAAAAGCCGTCGATATCATCGCGCTGGATGTCAGCCACCTGACCGTGATCACGGATTATATGGTGATCGCCAGCGGACGCAGCGTGCTCCAGACCCGTTCCCTGGCGGACGACCTGGACGATAAAATGGCGGAGCTGGGCATTCCGCTGCGCACCCGGGAGGGCTATCAGGAGGGCCGCTGGATCGTCATGGATTACGGCACCGTGCTGGTGCACATCTTCCATCCCGAATCCCGCGAGTACTACCACCTCGAGCGCCTGTGGGCGGACGGCACCAACACCATCGACCTGAGCGATATACTGTCGGACGATCAGGCATAGGACTGAGACCATGCCGAACATTCAGATATACTATATCAAACGCAGCTTTGACGTCCAGAAGGCGGAGCGTTTTTTCAAAGAGCGCCGCGTGCCCTTCCAGGCGGTCGATATGCACCGTCATGCCCCCGGCAGGCGCGAACTGGAGCTTTTTGCCCGCGCCGCCGGCGGCGTGAGCGCGCTCCTGGACAAGGAAAGTACCAAAGTACGTTCTCATCCGGCGGCATATATGCACGACGAATCGGCCGTCCTGGAGGAGATCATGGAAGATCCCTCCCTCATGCGCGCGCCGATCGTACGAAACGGCCAGAAGGTCACCATCGGCGTGGATGAAGCCGTATGGGCGCAATGGCTGGCATAAGGCGCAGATATGAAAAGGAACCGGCTGACCGTCGTCAGCGTTCTGCATTATATCAGGCTCGTATACCGCTCAGCGCTGTTCGTTATACTGCTGATCGGGTACATCTCCTACCGGATCAACGAAGGCGACGAGATCACTTCCATGATCGAACAGCGTCCCTTGATCCTGGTGGTCACCTGGGCTGTTTTCGTCTGTGAGATGGTCCTGCGTTTCTTCCCGTCGCGTTTTGAGAGCCCGGGATGCCAGAAACAGTTCAAACGGAATTACATCAAGTCCGGCAGCACGGATATCGACGTGCAGGACAATAACGCCACCGTCCTGGTCGCGCTGATCTGGATCATATTCAACGGCTGCATCGGCGCGCTGCGCATGCTCGATGTTCTCGACGAAGGCATCCTGATCCTGCTGTGCAGCGCCTATTCGGTGTGCGATATGATCTGCATCCTCTTTTTCTGCCCGTTCCAGACCTGGTTTTTGAAAAACAAATGCTGCGGCACCTGCCGCATCTACAACTGGGACTACGCCATGATGTTCACGCCGCTTTTCTTTGTACGCAGGACTTACTCCTGGAGCCTGCTCGCCCTGTCCGTAGCCCTTCTGATCCGCTGGGAAATCACCTTCTACCGGTATCCGGAACGTTTCGCGGAGTCGACCAACGAATATCTGCGCTGCAAAAACTGCACAGAAAAACTCTGCTCCCACAAGAAGCAGCTGAAAAGCCTGTGGAAGCAGATAGAAGAATATACGTCTGTAAAAATCAGGAAACTGAAGAAGTGATCACTCGTCCACGTAGTAATAGCGGCTCTTGATGTTCAGCAGTTCGCTGACGGTCAGGTACTCGTAGTTGCGTTCCTGGAGCGCTTCCAGCAGCTTCCCCAGAAACACGAGATCATGATGGTTGGCGTGCACCAGAATAATGGATCCGTTTTTGATCGTCTTCAGGGCCTTGTCCAGGTTGCTGGTATTGTCCATATCCCACAGCACGATGTGGTCAAACCCGACGTTGTGGATCCAGCGGGCCTGGGCGCTTCCGCCGCTGGTCATTCCCGCGCCGAAGGGCGGGCGGACCGTCAGGAACTCATAGTGATATCCCAGTGTATCGTCCAGCGCTTTCTGATACTTTTCCAGATCCCGTTTTACCGCCGCCTGGCTCCTCTCGGTCAGGCGTTTATGCTGGAAAAAGTGGCAGCCGATCTCATGCCCGGCGTCCAAAGCGGCCTGCCAGATCTCCCGGTCTTCGGGTTTCAGGGCATAGCCGCTGGGATACAGCGTCAGTTTTACCTTGTATTGCTCCGCAACAGCGAGAAACTCCATCAGCCACTCGTCAGGATGGATCCAGTCGTCCACCGTAACAGCCACACGAGGCTGCTCACGGTCGCCGAATCTGTAAATATGAGCCCACTTGGACCGCGTTTCAGCAGTTGCGCCAACAGAGCACAGCAGCAGCGCGATCAGCAGCAGGGCAGTCAGTTTTCTTTTCATGCTTCGTTTCCTTTTTCATCAGGAGCGATCAGCTGGACATACAGCACACGGTCGCTCCTGTAATCGTCTGCGGGCGCGGGCTCGGTCATGCCGGCGTCCAAGAACAGCTTGTAGTTCCAGTTCCCGGCCGCGAGCACCACGCCGTATCCCTTCGCGCCGGTGGATGTCAGTTTCCTTTCCCGTTCCGTACCCGGATCCAGGATATAGGTCACTGTCCGGGCGTCGTCTCCCGCAGCTTCCAGGTACCGGTTCAGGTCGGTCATCATCGTTTCCGCTTCCTCAGGGACGGGCAGGTCATAGAGCATCTGCTGGATACTCTGGAGGTTTTCATCCTTTCCGAAGATGCGGTAGTAAAGGCTCTCGCTCAGGGGGCGTCCTTTTGCGTCCACGACAGTCTCGACGTCCGCCTGCAGTTCCAGGGTCTCCGCGTCCAGCGTGTACACCAGCTCGCAGTAAGCGCCGGCCTGGTAGCCGCCGCCCCAGCCATCGACAAAATCCTGTCCAGTGAGCCAGGTGGTCACCGTCAGGACGCCGTCGGCCTCCTCGGCCTTCTTTACCTGCTCTCTGGCGGTTATGTCCGTATCATACAGCAGGTCGGTCCCTTTTCCCGCTTCCACATCGTAATAGACGTTGTCCGTGACGCCCGCGTCCAGCATGATGAACGGGATCGGGTAAAAAGCGCCGCTGTCGTCTTCGGACAGGTCCATATAATAGAGCATCAGGCAGTGATCCTTCGTCCGCAGGTATTCGGTATCCCCCTCCCGCACCGTACTGTCCTTCCGGTGGGCGGAATACTTGTACAGCCGGTTGGCCCAGATCGCACTTTCCCCGGTGCTCATCCGCTGAAGGAGCGCGATGGAACTGTGCCGTTCCAGCAGGGTACTCACCCGGTTGGCGTTCATGATGTCTTCGATGGTCACCGTCCGCTCTGCAGACGCAGACGCGGCCAGCAGCAGAAGCAGCGTACAGATGAGTCCCGTCAGGCGTTTGATCATGACGCCACCGTTCCTTTCCCCAGGGCCGCTATGACCTCGATCTCGCAGAGCGCGCCTTTCGGCAGTTCCCTGACCGCCACGCAGGAACGCGCCGGCAGGGAGACGAAGTACTTCGCGTATACCGCGTTGAACGCGGCAAAATCCGCCATGTCAGCGAGGAAGCAGGTCGTCTTGACCACGTTTTCAAAGCCGGTTCCGGCTTCCGACAGCACAGCGCCGACATTCCTGCAGGCCTGCTCCGCCTGGCCCGCGATATCCGCCGCTTCGATCCGGCCCGACACGGGGTCGACCCCGATCTGACCGGACGCGAAAAGAAAGCCGTTCACGGCCATCGCCTGGGAATAAGGCCCGATCGCAGCCGGAGCCTTGTCCGTAAATACCGTTTTCATCTGAACCTCCCGCCATCAGCGAGGCTGGTTGCTCCAGAAAAATAGCGTCATGATGCCTGGGCCGGTGTGGCAGCCGATGATCGTGCCGACGCGCTGGAACCTGATCTGCACGTCCGGGTTGATTTCCCGCACTTTTTCAGCCAGGTATTCGGCGTCCTCTGCACAGTCGCCGTGGGCGATGAACACCGTGTTCCAGCGGCTCCGGTCCGCCGTGGTCTCATAGCGCTCGGCCATGGCCTTCAGGGAGCGCTTGCGCCCGGCCACCTTGTCCTGGGCGATCAGCTTGCCTTCAAAATTCACGTTCATCACGGGCTTGATGCGCAGCATGTCGCCCATGACCGCCGTCGAACGGGACACGCGGCCGCCGCGGTACAGGTAAT
>JBGUIY010000326.1:0-34677 GCA_045113475.1 Christensenellales bacterium
GCGGCCGGCACCAGGCTTTGAAAGCCTCCGTCACGCCGTTGCCTTCCGCGTTGATAAACGAATCCGGCATTTTCCGCTCAGTCATCATGACTTCCGCGATGTCCGCCAGGAAGGTTTCGCTCCGGTAGGGATCCTCGGAGATCCGCCGGAGGGCGACCATCTTCGCCGTTTCCCCGCTGACGGCCGCTCGGAGCGCGGCCCGGCCGCAGGCTTCCGCCTCATCCCGGTCCACGATACTCTGCCAGGCGATGGAGGCGCGCCCCATCAGCCCTGGCTTCTCCGACCGGGCTTTATAGCCCAGTTTCTTGATGATCAGATTGGCAAGATGCGCGGAAACGTCCCCGAAATAGGTGGCGCGGCCCACAGTGAATATCGGCGGCACAACGGGTTTCCCGCCTGCCAGGTGCAGTCCTTCGCTGACCACCACGATGCCGCGGCCTTTTTCGTCGATCAGTTTTTTCACGTCCCGCAGGAAGGCTTCCTCGTCAAAGTCCCGCTCCGGCAGGTAAATCAGGTCCGGCCCGTGGCCGTAGCTGTCTTCCGCCAGGGCCGAGGCGGCAGTGATCCAGCCCGCGTTGCGGCCCAGGGCTTCAATGACCGATACATGAATGGGCAGGCTCTCCACGTCGCAGCAGACCTCCGCCACGCTGGCAGCCATATAGCGCGCGGCGCTGCCGAAGCCCGGCGCGTGATCCGTCACCGCCAGGTCGTTGTCGATGGTCTTGGGGATGCCGATCACCCGGATATCCGTGCCCGCGCAGTGACGCTGCAGCTTGCCGCAGGTATCCATGGTGCCGTTGCCGCCGTTCATCAGCACATAGCGGACGCCGTATTTCTTGAGGATCGGCACCATCGCCTCGTATTCGGGCGCTTCGATGGCATCCCTCGAGGTGCCGATGGCGGAAGCGGGGCTGGTCAGCAGCCCGCGCAGCGTTTCATCCGGCAGATCCGTCAGTTCGCGCAGGTTTTCCCTCAGCAGGCCCCCGGTACCGCCGACAGCCGCGTAGATCCGGCCCACCTCAGGGCTGGCCTGGGCCTCGCGGACCGCGCCGTACAGCGACGCGTTGATCACTGCCGTGGGGCCGCCGCCGTGCATGATGATCAGGTTGTTATCCATAATAAGGTTTCTCCTTTACAAAAGGCCCAACAGGCCCAGCGTCAGACCGCCCGCGCCGCACAGCGCCATGGTCAGGATCGGGTTCAGCTTGAATTTCCTCAGGGCGAAGAAGGCACCGGCAAACAGCGCCATCGCAGCCCACTGCGCGTTTTCCAGGCTGACCTGCTGACGCCCGCCGAAGGCCACCTGCAGCAGCATATTGAGTCCGGCCGCGCCGATGAGCGCCACGACCGCCGGGCGCAGAGATGCCAGCACGCCCTGCAGCATGGGCAGCTCCCGGTACTTCCGATAAATGAAAGCCAGCAGCGAAGCGAGGAACAGCGAGGGCAGGATACAGCCGAAGGTAGCGATGACCGCGCCTGGCATCCCGGCAACCCTCAGGCCCACAAAGGTCGCTCCATTCAAGGCGATCGGACCGGGCGTCATCTCCGCGATGGTCGCCAGATCCATGAACTGTTCCGCCGTCAGCCAATGATGCAGGTCGACCGTCTGGCTTTGGATCAGCGGGATCGCCACATAGCCGCCGCCAATGGAGAACAGGCCGATCTGCACGAAGCTCAGGAACAATTGCAGCAATATCACGGCTGTCCGCCCCCTTTCCGGCTGTACAGCACCAGAACGACACCCGTGACGGCAGCAGCCAGGATGATCCAGATCACGTTTACCCTGAAAAAGAAGGTGGCAGCGAAAGCAGCGGCCATCACCGCATAGTGCGCCCATTGCCTGGTTTTCAGCACATTTTTGCCCAGACTCAGGGATACGTCCAGGATCACTGCCGCCACCCCGCAGGACATGCCCTTGAGCACCAGAGCCACGTAGCGGTTCTCTGCAAACAGGTTATAAAACAGCGAAATGACGGATATGATCGCTACCGGCGGGATCACGGTACCCAGCACCGCAGCCGCCATGCCCGCGAAGCCGCCCACCTTCCATCCTACCAGAATGGCAGCATTGACGGCGATCGCGCCGGGGCAGGACTGAGCCAGGGCGGTCATATCCAGCATTTCCTGCTCGTCGATCCAATGCAGCTCGTCCACGAATTTGCGCTTCATGAAGGTCACGATCACAAAGCCGCCGCCAAAGGTAAAGGCGCTGATATACAGCATGCTGAAAAACAGCGTCAGCAGGCGTTTCCTGCGGGGTTGTTCCATGTAACTCTCCTCAGCCTCCGCAGGGATGGGCAGGCGCGCCGTCCCGGAAATGGCTGTTCTCTTCCGGATTCTTCATGCACAGGTGCACGGCAGCCGTGGTGAAGGTCTTCGGCAGGGCCAGGATATTGGGCGTTTCGCCCACGAATTTCCGCTTGGCGTCCTCCAGCGCCTCCTCCACCGTCGCCCGGGTCTTGAGGCCCATGCCACGGGCGATGCCCGGCTCACGCGCGCCGACGATGTAGATGGCGCTGGTGTGCATTTCGGCCAGGTGGCCGCAGCTCATCATGGAGAAGCCGTGGAAGGGATGGAAGGCGTTCGCGAAGCGGTATTTCCGGATGTATTCCTCGTTGGTGGCGAAGTATTCGCCGTAGCGGTTCATGTCCGGCAGGATCTGCATATAGTCGTGCTGGAACATCTCATACAGTTCGGGCAGGTACGGCCAGCGCTCCTTGTGGAACCATCCGTCGCAGATGGAGGGCACGATGAACACGCAGCGGTCGGACAGCACCCGCTTGTGCCGGATGACCTGCGCGGACAGCGCCTGCATCATCTGGATGGGATTGGTGCCCATGCCCGCGCCGTAATGGAAATCGGTGGGCATACCGAACACCACCACGTCGTATTTCTTTTCGGCCCAGTGCACATAGGTGCGCCTGTCCGCCGTTTTCCAGGACACGGGCTGCATTTCCTTCGCGTAACCGGAATTGATCTCGATCTGGCGCGATTTTGTATCCAATACGGCATCGCAGCAGAAGAACCTCTTGCCCATCTTTTCTTCCATCCACATGCCCTGCTGGTCGAACTTGTCGCGCATGAGGCTGCTGGTGGACACGGGCACGAAGTCCGGCCGGTGCATGACCTGGGGCACATGGTGGGCCGCGATGCTCCTCCAGTGGCTGATGCCGGTGGCGCAGTGCTTGTAGCCGCCGGAATATCCGCCGTATGGATTGCCCTGGGTATGGCCGATCAGGATGGCGAGGTCCGCGTCGTACACATATTTGTTCATGATCACGTGGTCTCCCTGGGGCGTGAAGCCCAGGTCGACCAGATGGTCGTAGTCTTCGCTGTCGTGGCTGGTGATCTGGCCGGAATACCAGAACTCGCTGAACAGCTCGTCGCCCAGGATCTGCCTGGCCTCGTTCTGGGGCGTGCGGGGATGCAGGCCGTTGGAGAACAAAAGCAGGACATTTTCTTTTTTGATCCCGGCGGCATACAGCTCGTCCAGGCAGGCGCGGATGGCCACCTTGCGGTGGCTGGTGGGCTGGCAGCCGCCCTTCACGATGTCCGGGATGACGAAAACTACCGTCTCCTTGCCCTTAGCGTACTCCGCCAGGGGCTCCATGCCGATGGGATGGCGGATGGAATCCAGCGTGGCCTGATACAGGCTCTCCCAGTCCTGAGGCAGGCAGGGCGGATCCGGCACCGTTTCCCCGGGGATGAACACGTCGGTGGTATCCGGCAGATTGGCGTTCATAAAGCCGTGGCCGTATTCAAACTGAAGCTGCATAGCAATCCCTCCTCAACCCACACAGTTCTGCATATAGATGCTGATGATCTCCAGGTATTCGTCCGGATAGAAGCCGATCTCCCCCTGGAACCGGGTCAGGGCGATGAGCCCGCCGTCGATCTCGGGAATGGACGCCAGCATCGCGGCGTTCTCCTTCTTCAGTCCCCCGCCGTATACGACCGGCAGGCCGCCGGAGCGCTCCTTGATAAACCGCGCGATGGGCGCGATCACGTCCGCGCCGGGCGGGGTCTTGCCCGGGCCGATGGCCCAGATGGGCTCGTAGGCGACGATCACATTGGCGGTATCGATATCCCTGAGGCCTATCTCCAGCTGTTCCCCCAGCACATCCTGCCAGTGTTCGCGCTCCTCCGCCTTCTCGCCGATGCAGTAGGTGACTGTCATGCCCTGGCTGACCGCACAGCGGATCTCGCTGTTCAGCAGCCGGTTCACCGCAGCGGTATCGGCAATGCCCGCCTCCTGCAGCACGCCCAGCTTGTCCGCCCGCTCCTCGCAGTGGCCGATGATGGTACTGGTGACGCCCAGCGCCCTCATGGACGCCGCCGGCCGGTTGCTGGTATACGCGCCGAAGTTGACCCCAGGCGCCACATCCTGCCGGTACACGCTCTGGCAGCCCACCTCGATCATACTGCCCTCGCCGGCGGCCTCCGCCGCCGTAATGACGTGGGCTTCCGGGAAATACATGGGGAATCGGGCGGCGCCGCGGTACTGCTCCAGTTCGTCCCTGACCCGGGAGACGATGGTCTTCGACCAGCTGTTTCCCCGCGCCAGGCGGTTGACGCCGCCCATGGCCGCGGGCACATCGAAACGTTTCAGGTTCAGGCACAGATGCTTCACGGTCAGATTCCCTCCTTCTTGTACTTGTCCGCCATCTGTTCCAGCGTCACCGGCCGGATCAGGTGGCTCTTGCGGTAGCTGCCGAACTGCACCAGCAGCGGCGCGATGGATTCCATGACGCCGTCCTTCATGCAGGCGACGATCCGGCCCACGTCCTCATTGGGGATATCGCCGGTGATCACGGTATCGATCATGCACTGCAGGTAGTTGCGGGGATCAAAATTCCCGGGCGCGGCGGTCATTCTCGCGTATATATCGCCAATGGCCGGACTGCGCTGGAGTTCGGGATGGTCCAGGAAGAGCTTCAGGATGTTCCTGGTGCAGGCCAGGCGGATGTCCGTATCCACATTGATCTTGTTGATGCCGCACTTTGCCACGTCCACCAGCTGGTCCACGTCGATGCCAAAAGCGTTTTCCAGCTTTCCGCCCATTTCGTTGATCTGCGCCACGTATTCCTGCGGCACGGTGGAGGAGCCGTGGCTGACCAGGAAACCATTGATGTGTTCATGCATCATGCATTCCTTGGTGGCGATGGCGATCTCCCGGCGGATGCGGGTATCCTTGCCCTTGTTCGCGCCGTGGCAGGTGCCGTAACTGATCGCCAGGGCGTCGCACCCGGTCTTTTTGAAGAAGTCCACTGCCTGCATGGGATTGGTGTAAGTGCTGGTGGCGGAGAACACATGATCCTCCACCCCGGCCAGCACGCCCAGCTCGCCCTCCACGGTCACGCCAAAAGTATGGGCGTACCGGACGACCTCCCTGGTCAGGGCGACGTTATCCTCGTAGGGCAGGCTGCTGCCGTCGATCATGACCGAGGTGTACCCGCCGTCGATGCAGGCCTTCACGCTTTCCAGGCTCTTGCCGTGATCCAGGTGCAGGGCGATGGGCACGGGGCTGCTTTCCCCGCAGGCCCTGACTGCGTCGCCGATGGCCTTCGCGCCTTTCCGCTTCTGCTCGATGGTGCCGTGCATGAAGTCCTCCGCGCCGCCCATATAGGCGTTGGAAGCTTCCGCACCCTGCAGGACCGCGCCGGAATGGAGCAGCTCGTGCACCCTGACGGCCGCTTCGATCTGGCCGTAGCTGTTCATATTGAAGGCCGCCTGTCCGTAACGCCAGGTATCGGCTGCCTCCAGAATGACTCTCATAGGAACTAACATCGGTGACACCTCGATTCCGTATTATTCGATTTCAGATTTGCATGTATAGGTACGCCTGCCCATCAGATCCACAGCGGGGCCGGTGAGCCGGATCGGCTTTTCATCCACGATATCCGCGCTGCTGACGCCCAGCTTCAGCTCCGCCGGGCCGGGCTCGACGCCGAAAACCATGTCCTCGTTGTAATATCCCAGGCCGGAAGCTTCCAGCCGGAAGGTCACTTTGCGGCTTTCCCCCGCTTCCAGGTGCACCCGCCGGAACGCGCCCAGCTGCATATTGGGCCTGATCACATGCGCGCCCGAGAAATGGTAGTAGAGCTGGAGCACCTGATCGCCGGCCCTGCAGCCGGTATTGGTGACCGTGCAGCTCACGCCGATCGCACCGTCCGTCGGCAGCTCGTCCGCGGAAAGGGTCATGGGGCTGACCTCGAACGTCGTATAGCTCAGGCCGTGGCCGAAGGGGAACAGCGGCTCGTCCGTATCATCCACATAGCCGCCGGAGAAAATGGCGCTGGCGCTTTCGTCGCTGCCGGAGGAATAGCCGGAGCCGGTGCGGTGGTTGTAGGTCAGCGGCAGCTGGCCGATGTGGTGGGGCACCGTGAAAGTCAGGTGGCCGCCGGGATTGACAGTGCCATCCAGCACATCCGTGAGCACCTTTCCCGCATCCGCGCCGGGCATAAAGGCCTGCACCATGGCGGACACGTGCTCTCTGGCCCAGGGAAGGGCGAAGATGCCCGGCCCGTAGAGCACCAGTATCACCGGCTTACCGGCGGCGCATACCGCTTCCAGAAGCTGCTGCTGCACACCGGGCAGGGACAGCCGGCTGCGGTCCTTGCCCTCACCGCCGGTCACGTTCACCCAGCCGCAGTTGCCGCCCATGGCCATGACGACCACGTCGCTTCCGGAAGCCGTCCGCACAGCTTCCTCAAAGCCGGACCGGTCATCGCGGATGATATCGCAGCCCTTCGCGTAGGCCACCTCAAAGCGGTCAGACAGCGCGTCTTTCAGGCTCCGGCAGCCCATCTTCCTGAGGAGCGTCGGCAGGTCGTACAGTTTTTTCCGGTTCTCTTCATTATAGAGGGCCAGCATCGAGGCAAACAGGTTGCTGCCGGCTTTCTTGGGTTTGTCGCCGTCCTTGGCCGCCTCGTCGGCGATGCCGTTGAAGGACACTGACTCGTCCTCTTCGGAGCCGGCCTTCATCATTTCGATATAGGCGGGATAGGTGTAGCCGCTGATGGGATAGCGCAGGCTGTCGGCGTGGGGGCCGATGACCGCCAGCTTCAGGCCCTTTTTCAGCGGCAGCACGCCGTCGTTTTTCAGCAGGATGATGGACTTTTCCGCTATGCGGCAGCTGACAGCGGCCTTGTCCGCGTTGGTCATGGCAGCCTTCACTTTGTCGATGTCCACATACGGGTGCTCGAACAGGCCGTATTCGAACTTGATCGTCAGGATGCGCCGCACGGATTCGTCCAGCAGCGCTTCGTCCAGTTCGCCGCTGCGCACGTAGTCGGGCAGCTGACGGTAAGCGCCGCCCACCGGGATCTCGGTGTCCAGGCCGCCCTTCTTGGCCAGCAGGCCCGCTTCCTTATAAGTGGAGGCGATATGGAAATAGTTGTACATCTTCATGATGCCGGCCCCGTCAGAGGTCAGCATGCCCCTGAAGCCCATGGTATCCCTGAGCAGCGTGCGGGCGATCTTTTTGTTGGCGCCCACGCACTGGCCGTCGATCTCGCCGTAGTTGGCCATCATGCCGGACACGTCCGCCTCTTTGGCCGCCGCCTCGAAGGGCGTTGCGAAGACCTCGTACAGTTCGCGGTCGTTGATGCGGCTCACGGCGCAGTTGAGACCTCCCTGGCTCTCCGCATAGCCCAGGAAATGCTTGGCGATGCAGGCAGGCCCGTTCCGCTTGTCCCCCTGCATGCCCCGGATATAATGGATGCCCATCTGGCTGGTGAGATACGGGTCCTCGCCGTAGGTCTCATAGGTCCGGCCCCAGCGGGGATCCCGGGAAACGTCGATGACCGGGCTCATGGCGCTGTTGATGCCCACTGCCCGGCTTTCCTGCCCGATGATCGCGGCCATTTCCTCCGCCAGTTCCGGCTCCCAGGTGCAGCCCACGTTGATCTGGGCCGGGAAAAGGGTGCCCTCCGCCCCGGGATAGCCGCACAGATTTTCAGACTGCAGCGCCACGGGGATGCCCAGGCGCGTTTCTTCCACAAAATAATGCTGCAGCGTGTTGCTGATCTCCGCGATCTGCAGCGGATCCACGATGCCCGCCAGGGAGTACTGGGTAAAGCGGCCATGGCCGTAGGGGAACTTTTCCCTGAGCATTTCCAGCGAAACGCTGCCGTCCTTCATGAATCCTGCGGGCAGATCGCCGCAGAGCTGCGCCGCCTTTTCCTCCAGGGTCATGCGGGAGAGCAGATCTTCCACGCGCTTTTCAACCGGCTGCCGGCTGTCCTTATATAGCTCCATAACAAGAGTACTCCCTTCAGATAATTAATTCAATTAACAAAATACCAGATTTTGAAGTTAATGTCAATAGATATACCAATAAATATAAAATGATATTGACACGATGGGATTTATCTGCTATTATTTAATTCGTTAAACTAACTATCAAGCTGATTGTCCCCTGAATGTGACGGCATCATTCGCGTGGGAAAAGCCGCTGACCGAAGGAGCAGACCATGACAGGAACGGATACCCGCGAGACGATCGCCTATGCCCGCAGCGAAATTGAGCACTATCTCAAAAAGGCCGGGCTCCCGCAGGAGGAACTGCCGCGAATCGAGATCGAAGCGGCAGACGAAGAAAGCAAGGACTCCTACCTTTTGGAAACCGATCCCGAACGCGTGCGCATTGCCGCCGGCAATCCCCGCAGCGCCCTGATCGGAAGTTATGATTACCTGAAGACAGCCGGCTTCGCCTTCTATGCCCCGGGCGACGACTTTACCAGGATCCCCCGGATCACGGGACGGGCCGGTCTCCCCAGCATACGCAGGCACAGCCGGGCAGGCCACGATATCCGGGGCGTATGCATTGAAGGCGCGGACGCGCTGGAGCATGTGCTTGCCTATATCGACTGGCTCCCCAAAGCGGGCATGAACCTGTTTTTCCTGCAGTTCTTCCGGCCGGACGTGTTTTTCAGGCGGTGGTACGAGCATGAAAACAACCCTCTGTTCCCGCCGGTACGACTCACCGACGCCCAGCTGGAAGATTTTGACCGGCAGATCGCCCGGGAGATCAAAAAACGCGGGCTGCTGCTGCACCGGGCCGGGCACGGCTGGACCTCCAGGGCGCTGGGCTTCTCCGGCAACGGCTGGCAGAAAGAAGAGGAACCCGCCGAAGCCGCCCTACGCAGCCGCATCGCCCTTTACCGCGGAGAGCGCCGGCTTTTCGGCGGCATCCCCGCCAACACCAACCTCTGCTACGCCCGGGAGGACGTGCAGCAGGCCCTGACGGACGACGTGACCGGCTATATCAGGGCACATCCGGAGACGGACGCGGTGCATTTCTGGCTGGCGGACACCTGCAACAACCTGTGCGAATGCGAACAATGCAGGCAGACGACGCTGTCCGACCAGTATGTGCGGATCCTGAACCGCATCGACGAAAAGCTGACGGATGAAGGGCTGAAGACGCGCATCGTTTTCCTGCTCTACCAGGAGCTCCTGTATCCGCCGGCCACCGAACGGATCAAGAATCCCGGACGCTTCATCGCCATGTTCGCTCCCATTTCGCGGACCTTCGAAACGCCCTATCCGGAGCGCCTGAAGGACGGGCCCCTGCCGGAATACCGGCGCAACGCCATGAAGCTGCCCCTCGGCATCGACGAAAACCTCCGGTACTACGCGGCATGGCGGAAGGTTTTTGAGGGAGAGGCCTTCATCTATGATTACCATCTCGGCCGCGCGGATTTCGGCGACATGGGGTATATGAAGATCGCCCGCACGCTGTTTTCAGACCTCCGCAGCCTCGACAGCCTCGGCTTTTCGGGCATGGTCGCCTGCCAGAAGCTGCGGGCTGCAATGCCCAACGCCCTTCCGATCTACCTGATGGGCCGTGCGCTGTGGGATCCCGGAGCGGACTACGGGGAACTCCGGCGCGAGTATTTTACGGGCCTGTACGGTGAGCAGGCGGAATGGATCGCCGCGTACTTCGACACCGTTTCGGAACTCAGCGACACGGATTACGCCAACGCCAACGGCCCGCGGCTCCGGCCCGACCTGACAGAACGTTACCGGGAAGCTGCCCGCCTCTCCGCCGAAGCGCTGGGACGCCTGGGATCTCTCCCCGGCGCGCAGGAGGATCCCCTGCTGCTCCGCTTCGCCTCCACCCTGGAGCAGAACCAGGCCTATGCCGAAGCCCTGGCAGCCCAGACCCGGGGCGATACCGTCGCAGCCGACGCCGCATTCGAGCGCTTCTACGGCATCATCCGTCGGCGCGAAGCCATTTTCCCGTCGGATTACGACGTGTACCGCGCCGTCGAAGTGACGCAGAAATATACCAGATCTCAGGCCTAAACGGCAGAAAGTGATGACAGCCTATGACTCAGAAAGCGATCAAGATCAAACGCAACCCGATCCAGCAGAAGAACTGGATCAAGATGAACCTGTGGTGCTGGGGCTTCGTATCCCTGACCCTGATCTTCTACCTGCTGTTCCAGGGCTACCCCATCCTGTGCTCAATCTACTATTCTCTTTTCAACTGGTCCGGCATGACCAGCAGCATGACCTACGTGGGGCTGGAAAACTACCAGAACCTGCTGAAGGACAACGTGTTCTGGGGCGCTTTCAGGAACAGCTTCCGCTATATGATCATGGTAGTCCCGCTGGAAGTGGTCATCTCCCTGTTCTTCGCCTACCTGCTCAATGACGAAAAGCTCAAGGCCCGCACGGCCTACCGCGTCTCCCTGTTCGTGCCGGTGGTCGTCACCGCCTCCATCGTGGGTATCGTGATGATCTTCATCTGGTCCTCCAACGGCATCATCAATTACGCGCTGAAGAGCCTGCACCTGATCGACAAGAACATCAACTGGCTGGGCAACGCCAAGTACGCCATGCGCACCGTGGTGTTCGTGTCCGTGTGGAAGGACATGGGCACCTACATGATCTACTGGCTGGCCGCCCTGCAGGGCGTGCCCGCCGACGTCATGGAAGCCGCCAGCGTGGACGGCGCGACCCGGAGCAAGACCTTCTTCAAGGTCGTGGTGCCCATGATCGCACCGACGGCCGGCATCATCCTGATCCTGTGCACCATCAACTCCCTGAAAGCCTTCGACCTGATCCAGACGCTGACGGGCGGCGGCCCCTTCTTCGCCACGGACGTGATCGCCACCTTCGTGTACCGCACCGCCTTCACCTCCGATATGGGTCTGCCGCGGTTCGGCTACGCCTCCGCAGCGGCCACCATGTTCGGTTTCGTGGTCATCATCATCGGCGCGGTGCTCAACGCCCTCAAGGGCAAGCTGCAGAAGCTGCAGTGAGAAGGGAGGAAGCAATATGGAAATGACCAAACAGCCCGCTGCCGCCAGGCGCGTCAGACTGCCCAAGCCCGGTCGGATCGTCATCAACGTCGTGCTGATCGTCTGCTCCCTGATCTGGATCTATCCTATCGTATGGACCATCATAAGCTCCTTCAAACCCCAGGCGGATTTCTTCAAGGAGCAGCTGACCCTGTTCCCCGCCACCTGGACGCTGGACAACTACGTCCGCGTATGGAGCAAGGCCAATTTCGCCGTGTACTTCTTCAATTCCGTCGTTGTCACGGTGTTCTCCGTGCTGCTGGTGCTGATCATGACCAACATGGCGGGCTACGTGCTGGGCCGGTACAAGTTTGTGGGCCGGGGCGTGCTGATGGCCGTATTCCTTTCCTCCATCTGCATCCCGCTGGTATCCACCCTGATCCCGGTCTACCAGATCGTCAAGAGCATGAACCTGCTGGGCACCCGGCTGGGCCTGATCCTTTCCGGCGCCGGCGGCGCGCACGTGGTATTCCTGCTGCTGTTCTCCAGTTATTACTCCACCGTGCCGAACGAACTGGAAGAAGCGGCCAAGATCGACGGCTGCGGTTTCCTGCGCACCTTCGTCAAGGTCATGATGCCCCTGTCCTCCCCCATTTCCACCACCGTTATCATCATGGAATCCCTATGGACCTGGAACGCCTTCCAGCTGCCCCTGATCCTGACTTTGAACAACCCCACCGCACGCACCCTGGCCGTCGGCCTGTATGCCTTCAAGGGCGAGAACACCGTGGACTGGACCGGCATCTGCGCCGGCGGCGCCATCGCCATGGTGCCCATCATCGTCGTGTTCATCGCCTTCCAGAAGTTCTTCATCAACGGCATGGCCGGCGCGGTGAAGGGCTGAGCCCCGTTACGATGTTTTGCACGGGAAGTGCATCACATAAATATAAGGAGGTATCCCCATGAAGAAATTCTTCTCCCTGCTGCTGGCTGCGGCCCTGGTGCTGAGCCTTTGCGGTTCCCTGACCGCCCTGGCTGACGAGCCCATCACCCTGCGGGTGTACGACTGGTCCGACTCCACCCTGGTGTACCGCCAGAAATTCCATGAGGAATTCATGGCCAACAACCCCGACATCAAGATCGAGTATACCCAGCTGACCATCGACCAGTTCAACAGCACCGTGGTCGGCGCGATCCAGAACGGCGAAGGCCCGGACCTGTTCCCGGTGCCCACCACCCTGAACCTGACCACCGCCGTGTCTGAAAACTGGTTCCTGCCTATGGAAGACTATGTCTCCAAAGAGTTCGTGGATTCCTTCATGGACGGCACTCTGGCCGAAGGCGTGCAGCGCAAGAACGGCGTGCTCTACACCGTCCCCGAATCCGGCTCCCTGAGCAACTCCATGATCTTCTACAACAAGGACATTCTGGCCGAGTGCGGCCTGGAAGTGCCCAAGACCTTCGAAGACTTCCGCGCCGCCTGCAAGACCATCACTGAAAAAGGCGCCGGCCGTTACTGGGGCCTCATCGAGGGCGGCAACCAGGCCAACCGCTGCGATATCCTGTTCCGTGCGCTGGTGCAGTCCGCCGGCGGCAAGATCTCCATCAACGGCCGCGCCCTGACCGTAAACGGCCGGGTACCCTATGACACCGAAGAAGTCCGCAAGGCCGTCGAACTGCTGCAGGGCATCGTGGAAGACGGCAGCCTCTATCCCGACACCTCTTCCATCTCCGCTCCCGAAGCCCGCGAGCTCTTTGCCCAGGGCAAAGCCGCGTTCCTGTGCCAGGGTCTGTGGTGCATCGGCACCTGGGCCAACGACCATCCCGAACTGAACTATGGCGTTATGGTGCCTCCCAAGGGCGCTGACAACGGCTACGTAGCCAATGTGGAAGGCGGCCCCTGGATGGGCATCTATGCCAAGACCAAGTATCCCGAAGCTGCTGCCCGCTACCTGGAAGCCTTGTATGACAACACCACCTACCACTATCAGGCCGACGTGGTGAAGTCCGGTTCCTACGTCTCCGTCATCAAGGGCGTCAACGAAGCCAACATGGTCGACCCCGTCATGAAGGAATACTATGAAGCCGCCTCCAAGTGCATCGACATTCCGATCGCCACCAGCCGCGACGTGAAGTTCTACGACTTCTACTCCGCAGTGGTCGGCGCTACGCCCTCCCTGGCCAGCATCACCCAGGGCATCCTGAGCCAGGCCATCGACGAGCCCATGGATTACCTGGCCGCCCTGTCCGAGGCGGAAACCGCTGCCTGGAAGACCGCCTGCGCCTCCGTCGGCATCGACTTCGCCGAGCTGGAGTTCGCCAACTGGGTCGCCGGTCAGCCCTACACCGCGGAAGACTACGCCGCGCTGAAATAATCTGATCCACTGCCGTCCCGGAGTCCCCTGATTCCGGGACGGCTTTCCAACCAACCTTCATTCCGTAAAGGGGGCATGCGCCTTGGCTCCGACATCCGGCCGCAACAACAGCACCGTCAAGCAGGAAAACATGGAAGCCGTCAAGCTGATGCTGTACCGGCAGGCCCCCATTTCCCGCGCCGAGATCGCCGCCCAGCTGGGGCTGACGCCCGCCACCATCACCAACATCACCGCCGCGCTCATCGCGCAGGGCGTCGTGGAAGAGGTGAAGACGGACAGCGCCGTACCGCAGCCCCGCGGCACCGGCCGTAAGCCCATCCTGATCGACCTGAAGCGGGACTGCTTCACGGTGCTGGGCCTTTCACTGGGCCGCGACGGCACCCGGTTCTGTCTGTGCGATATGCGGGGCAGGGTACTGGCCAGCGGCAGCTACGAGATCATGAGCGACGATTACGACACCATGCTGCACCAGCTGCAGGGGATCCTGAGCCTGATCCGCCAGCAGTACCCGGAACCGTGCAGCAGGCTGCTGGGCATCGGCATTTCCACCCCGGGCGTGGTCAATTCCCACCGGGGCCAGGTCCGCAACCACATCCTCGAGCGCCAGTCCTGGCGCGGAAAGCCCCTGGCGGAAGAGATCAGCCGCTTCACCGGCCTGCCGGTCCGGCTGGAAAACAATGTTAAAGCCCGAGGAGCCGCCATCAGCCTGTTCTGGCCAGAGCTGCTGGAAGGCGAGACCACTTTTGCCCTGTGCCACGTTTCCTTCGGCATCGCCTGCCCCTTCGTGCTGGGTAACCGGGTATTCAAAGGCGAAGACGCGGCCGCCGGCGAGATCGGAAAAATGATCCTGGAGCCGGTCGCGAACCAGGAACTGCCCGAAAACTTCAGCAGGGAAAACGCCGCCTTTGCCCTGCCGGGAAGCCTGGAATCGCTGTCCAGCGTGAACGCCATTCTGGCCCAATGCAGGCAGAGCATGCAGTCAGACAGTGAAACGCTGCTGCACGCCCTCTGCCCCGATCCCGGGGATCTCATGCTTTCGCATGTGCTCGAAGCCCAGCGGGAGGGCGATCCCTTGGTATGCAGGATCATGGATCAGGCCATGTTTTATGTGGGCATCGCCCTGGCCAATATCGTGGACATCATCAATCCCCATCTGGTACTGCTCAGCGGCCCGGTGTTCACCAACCGGCAGAACGCCGAAACCGTGGAAAAGACCCTCACGCGCTACGCTTTCCTGCCGGACGACGACGCCGTACGCGTGGTGCCGGTGGATATGGGCGAATACGCCGGAGCCATCGGCGCGGCGGCCAGCTGTATCGAAAAGTACTTTCTCCGGGGATAACGATTTTATGAAGGAGGACGATCTTTGCATGATGCAAAGCAAGAATACCGCAGACGGAAAAAAGAGCCGCTTCCGCATCCCGGACAGGATGTGGCTGCTGTTCTCCTTCCTGGCGGCCATGATCCTGTGGTACATCCTGTCCATTCTGCCCGCCACCTCCCGCTGCTTCCCCAACGTGGTGGAAACCATGAAGCAGCTGCCCATCATGATCCAGCGCGGGGTGCTTTGGAAGGATATCTCCTCCAGCATGATCTCTGTTTTTTCAGGCTTCGGGCTGGGCTTTGTCATCGCCCTGCCGGTGGCCATCCTGATGGCCTGGTACAAGCCGGTACGCAATATCATTGAGCCCTGGATCGAATTCATCCGCAATATCCCGCCGCTGGCATACGTGCCTCTGGTGGTCATTGCCGCCGGCGTGGGCCGCAAGCCTCAGATCATCGTCATCACCCTGGCCACCTTCCTGACCATGTGCATCACCATTTACCAAGGCGTCATCAACATCGACGAAACGCTGATCAAGGCGGCCCGGGTGCTGGGCGCCTCCGACAAGGACATTTTCATCCGGGTCATCGCGCCTGCCTCCCTGCCCTTTATCCTGACAGCCATCCGCCTGGGCGCGTCCGTGGCCCTCACCACCCTGATCGCCGCCGAATCCACCGGCGCCATGGCGGGCCTTGGCATGCGCATACGGTCGCTGAACAACGCCTTTGAGACCAAGCCCATGCTGCTGTACATCATCATCATCGGCGTCATCGGCATCGTCATCGAAAAGCTGATCAAGCTGCTGGAAAGGAGGCTCACCTCATGGCAGGAGAAGCGAGAAATCTGAAGGTACGCATCGACGATGTTTCGAAGGTGTATGAGACCCGCAACGGCCCCACCGAAGCCCTGCGCAACGTGAGCCTGGACATCTATGAGAACGAGTTCATCTGCGTGGTCGGCCCTTCCGGCTGCGGCAAGTCCACCCTGCTGAACATCATCGCCGGCCTGCAGGCCCCCACCTCCGGCAAAGCCTACTGCAACGACCACGAGATCACCGGTACCGGCACCGAACGGGGCGTGGTGTTCCAGCAGTACGCGCTGTTTCCCTGGCTGACGGTGAAAAAGAACGTCATGTTCGCCCTGAACATGCGGGGCGTGAAGGGGCCGGAGGCGGAAGCGGAAGCCCTCGAATACCTGAAAAAGGTCGATCTGGAAAAGTTCGCCAATCATTACCCCAAGGAACTGTCCGGCGGCATGAAGCAGCGCGTGGCCATCGCCCGCGCCTATGCCGCAAACCCCGAAGTGCTGCTGATGGACGAGCCCTTCGGTGCCCTGGACGCCCAGACCCGCACCCAGCTCCAGTCCGAGCTGCTGGAGACCTGGGAAAAGGATATGAAAACCTGCTTCTTCATCACCCATGACGTGGACGAGGCCATCCTGCTGGCGCAGAAGGTGATCATCATGTCCGCCAGGCCGGGCCGAATCAAGGAGATCGTGCCCATCGACATCCCCTATCCCCGGAATCAGGAAACCAAGCTGCTGCCACGGTTCATGGAACTGCGCAACCACATCTGGGAGCAGGTTTACAAGGAATACCTGGAAGTGCGCAAGTAAAGGGACTGCGTCAGCAGCCTGCGCGGAGGAGGAACACCGTGGACGGATACAGCGCTTTTCCCATTCGTCTGGATAACCCCCGCGTGTGGCGCGCCTATCTGGGCGGCCGGCTGCTGGACCGGATGCACGGCCTGCAGGAGGAAAAGGACGATCACTTCCCCGAGGAATGGATCATGTCCGTCACGCCGGCGCACAACGCGAACCGGCAGATCCCCGGGGAAGGCCTGAGCACGGCTGTGGAAAGCGGCCTGCCGCTCCGCTCCCTGCTGGAAAGCGACCCTCAGCGCTGGCTCGGGAAAAGCAAAGCTGATCCGGGCGTGCTGGTCAAGCTGATCGACAGCAGCGAACGCCTGGGGGTGCAGGTGCATCCGGACAAAGAAGCCGCAAGGCGCCTTTTCCGCAGCGAGTACGGGAAAACGGAATGCTGGCACATCCTGGACGGCCGCCGGATCAACGGGGAAGACCCCTGCGTGTACCTCGGCTTCCGGCCCGGCGTCACCCGGGAGATTTGGCAAGAGCTGTTTGACCGCCAGGACATTCAGGGCATGCTGAACGCCATGCACCGTTTCCCCGTTCAGCCTGGCGATACGATCCTGGTGGAGGGCGGCACGCCGCACGCCATCGGCGCAGGCTGTTTCCTGATCGAGATCCAGGAACCGACCGATTTTACGATCCGTACCGAGCGCGTCACGCCCAGCGGTTTCCGCGTCGCTGACAGCATGTGCCACCAGGGCATCGGGTTTGAAAAAATGTTCGATGTTTTCCACTATGCCGGCCTGCGGAGCGAAGAAACGCGGAAAAAGTGCTTTGTGCCCGCGGCGGCGGTCCTGGAAACAGAGGCGGGAAGGATCACCACGATCATCGGTTACGACCGCACGCCCTGTTTCGCGCTGGAAGAGATCCGCGTGTACTCCGCAATGAAAGTGCCTGCCGTGCCCGCCTTTTACGGGCTGTATGTGCTGGAAGGCAGCGGCGTGATGCGGGCAGGCAGCCGACAGGCCCCGCTTGAAAAAAACGCCCAGTTCTTTGTGCCGGCAGGCGCTCCCGCGCTGGAAATGCTGTCGGACGCTGGCCGGCCTCTGCGTATCATGCGCTTTCTGGGGCCGAGGGAAGACGGCAGCACCATTCCCCCGTCTGTCCCGTGAATTCCGTATCCAAACGGGTCCGCATACCCGTTAATAAAAGGAGGTACCCTCATGAAGAAACTGTTTGCTCTGGCGCTCGCGCTGGCCCTGTGCCTGTCTGTCGCGGCCTTCGCTTCCGCGGAAGACATCAACGTGGCTTACATGCCCAACTACGCCTCCCTCTGGTCTGTCGTCACCGGCATCCAGCAGGGCTACTTCGCCGAAGAAGGCCTCAACGTGACCCTGTACGAGTTTGCTGACGGCCCCACCATCATCGCCGCCATGGAAAACGGCTCCATCAACCTCGGCTACATCGGACCCGGCGCCCACAAACTGTGCATCGCCGGCCGCGCCAACATCTTCTGCATGAGCCAGATCGGCAATTCCGACGCCGTGCTGGCCAGCAAGAAAGCCGGCATCACCACCGCCACTGACCTGAAGGGCAAGAAGGTCGGCTATGCCTCCGGCACCTCCTCCGAAATGATCCTGCGTTACTGCCTGGAAGACGCCGGCCTGACCTGGGACGATATCCAGGCCTTCGAAATGGACGCTTCCTCTCTGGCCAACGCCATGATCTCCGGCACCATCGACGCCTGCGCCTGCTGGAGCCCCTCCACCGGCATCATCATCAACGCCTGCGGCGGCGATGTGTTCTCCCTCTGCTCCAATGTGAACTTTGCCGACCGCGACGTGTCCCTGGCCTCCTGGATCGTGCTGCCCAAGTATTACGAAGGGAACAAGGACCTGGTGAAGCGCTACACCCGCGCCCTGTACAAGGCCATGGATTTCGGCTCCAATCCCGAAAACTTTGAGAAAGTAGCCGGCTGGGTCGCCACCCAGTGCGCGCAGGACCTGCAGGTCGCCATGAACCAGACCGGCGACGCCGCCTGGCCCAGCAGCGCCGAGATCAAGGCCCTCCTGGAAGACGGCACCATGGAAAGCTATTACAAGGTGCAGCAGCAGGGATTCATCAAGACCGGCGCCGTGGAAAAGGAAGTTCCGGTGACCGATTACGTGCTGTTCGACAACATGAAGGAAGCCTTCAACTGATCAGCAGCCGCAAACAGCAGCAGGGGCCGCTCCGGACGCGGAGCGGCCCTTCCGTTACAGGAGGAGCAGCATGCACGACTATTACCGCATCCCGGCTCATGAACTGGGAAAAGGCGCCAGGATCCCCCTGAAGTGCCTGGGCGAATCAGGGGAAGTATTCTACGAAATGGCGCGGGAAATGGCGGAAACCGTTCAGGAAAACAACGGACGGGGAAAGCCCACCGTGTTCATCGTGCCGGTGGGTCCCGTGGGGCAGTATCCGATTTTTGTGAGGCTGGTCAACGAACGCCGCATCAGCCTCAAAAACTGCTGGTTCTTCAATATGGACGAATACATGCCGGACGAAAGGACCAGGGTCACCCCCGACGATCCCCTCAGCTTCATCGGCTTCATGGAGCGGCAGGTTTACGGCAGGATCGATCCGGCCCTGACGGTACCGGCCGGGCAGCGGATCTATCCCGATCCCGCCGACCCCGCCCGGGGCGACCGGCTGCTGGAGCAGCTCGGCGGCGCGGATATCTGCTTCGGCGGTATCGGCATCAACGGGCACCTGGCTTTCAACGAGCCCCAGGAAGGGCTGACCGCCGAACAGTTCAGGGCCCTGCCCACCCGCGTGCTGTCCATCTCCCGCGAAACCCTCACGGCCAACGCTATCGGAGACCTGGGCGGCGCAATCGAGGATATGCCGCCCTATTGCGTCACCATCGGCTTTCATCAGATCTTCACCGCCAGGAAAGTACGCCTCGGCGTATTCAGGGACTGGCACCGGGCGGTGGTTCGCCGTGCCGCCTACGGCGAAATGACGCCTGCCTTCCCCGTTACCCTGCTGCAGGAGCATCCGGACGCGCTGATCTATGTGAACGCCAACGCAGCCAGATGTCCGGTGGATAAATAACGCCTGCTCAAGTGAAAGACCCGCCTGCGGATGAACGCGGACGGGTTTTTTTCATGCCGGTACGGCACCGGTATGCAGGTCATTATGACCGGGTCAGGAAGGGCATATACACGCCGCCCTGCACGCTGCGGGCAATGAAGAACACGTAACGGCCGGTTTTGGTATCGTACCAGTCGGAGAACGGGACGCGGGTGCCGCTGGTGCGCAGGTAGTGGGCGATCGGCGCGATCAGCTGCCGGAACAGGCCGTTGTCCCGGGTCAGGCAGGCGGACCAGATCTCCCAGTCGGACTTGGTATAGTCCGCACGGGAGTCCAGCGGCAGGCCGAACTCGTTCAGCCGGCCGAGATAGCTGCGGGCCTCCGCCTCGTAAAACGCCTCTGGCAGCAGGCCGAGTTTCAGCACCCGGTCCCACACCAGATTGTATTTCATGCTCCAGCCCACGCCGTCAAAGGTGAGCGCCGTGGACACGTCTCCGGCGGCGCGTGCGCGCCAGCTGTCCGCCATCCCGCGGGAGCGTTTCTCCCACCTGTCCGCCTCTTCTGTGCGGCCCAGCCTGCACAGGATGCGGGCGTAGCACGCGATGCCGACGAAAGCCTTCGCGGACAGGTTCACGTTGCGGGCCAGGTGGCCGGCGAAATCGTCCGTGCACAGCTGCTCGCCGGGATCCTCCCCGAAGGTATCCAGATAGCGCACCCACTTGTCCAGCAGTCCGGCATACTGGCGGATCAGCCCGTCTCCCGCCCCGAAGCTGAGGGCGGCCTCCAGCATGATCAGCATGTTCCCGCACTCCTCCACCGGCATCTGATAGCGGATGTCATAGATATCCGATCCGGCGGGATAGAGATAGAAGGGCAGCGGCGTCTGGCCGTTGGGCAGAGGGCGCTTTGCGGCGTATACCTGGCCGGTGGCGCAGGGATAACGCCCCACGTCGTGCGGCGCGAAATCGTCCTGCCAGACGGGCAGGGACGCGAAATGCAGCACGGGGCGGCACAGGGCGTTCGCCAGCTCCGGGCAGAACTTCAAAAACAGCGGGATCGAGGGATAGCTAACGTCCACCGTACCGATGCAGCCGTTGGAATCGTTCTCTTTGGACAGGAAGGCCATTTCCCCGTCAGGCGTTTCGATCAGCTTGTGAGCGGCGAAAGTGTGCCGCCAGGCTGCCGACGCTATGAGGGCGTAGTCTTCGCCGCCGATCTCCTCTGCCTCCGCCAGCACCCGTTCGTCCAGCGCGGCGCAGGCTGCCAGCAGCTCGTCGTGCCGGGCCGCGAACCGGGCCAGCGCCCCGGGCATCGTCACCCCGCCCCGCAGGCCCCAGGCCTTGCGGCAGGAGCCGAAGTAGTTGATGGAAGCGATATCGTCGTATCCCAGCATGAGGAAAGCCGCCTGTTTCTCCGCGCCTGTTTTTGTATTCCAGCTCCAGCTCAGGGCAGAGTCACCTTTGCGGACGGTGCCTGTTCCAGAGCCCATATACAGGTAACCCCAGTCCATGGTGATATGGTCGCCGGAATGGCCCAGGGGACGCTGCTGCGCCTGGCCGATGAAGGACATCTGCAGGCTGTCCATGACCAGGTCGTCACCGACCATTTCAGGCACAGCCTGCCCGTCATAGCACAAAGAACCGTCGGCGCAGAACTTCAGCGTGACTTCATGAGGTTTTCCGTCCAGCGAACGGACGCTGAAATCCACGAAGGTGATGGGGATGGACAGGACCTCCAGATCCTCCGGCAGGGCCGGGGACCAGAATACAACCGTCAGTTCCACGCCGCCCGCAGTCATCACCGCCACGGTTCGGGTGGGCGTGACGCGCAGTGAGACAGTTTCCATCTCCGGACGGGAGCTTTTGCCCAGACAGCAGTACTCTTTTCCGTCGATGACGGCGTGACCGTACAGGGGCTTCGGCGCTCCGGACCAGTGGACAGGCTCTGCGGCTGTCAGGGTATCCCCCGGCATCCATATGGAGAAATACGGGTCGTTAGCGATGAGAGGCAGCGCGGGCAGACGGTCCAGCATCGGTTTCATCCTCTTTCTTCGATTCTCGGCGGTTATCCCTTGATAGCGCCCACCATGACGCCCTTCACGAAATGCTTCTGCACGAAGGGATACATGCAGATGACGGGTACGCTGGCCACGATGATGATGGCATACTTCATGGTCTCCGCTGCCATCATCTTTTCATACAGGCCGGTGCCGTCTCCCTGGGCCAGTTCCTGATTCTGCAGCAGGATCTCCCGCAGGATGACCTGGAGGGGCATGCGCGAGCGGTCCTTCAGGTAGATCAGGGCATTGAAATACTCATTCCAGTGGGCGACCGCGTAAAACAGCACCATGACCGCGATAATGGAGCCGGACAGGGGCAGCACGATGCGGAAGAGCGTCTGGATATCGGTGCAGCCGTCCAGATAGGCCGCTTCCTTCAGCTCCCCGGGGATGCTCGACTGGAAGAAGTTCTTCATCACCAGCATGTTGTAGGTGGTGATGCCGGTGGGCAGCAGCATGGCCCAGATGGTATTGTACATGCCCAGCTGACGGACCAGCAGGTAGGTGGGGATCAGGCCGCCTGAGAAGAGCATAGTAAAAGACGCGATAAATGTCAATAGTCCGCGGCAGGGCGTTTCCCTGCAGCTGAGCGGGTAGGCGATCATGGTGGTCAGTGCCAGGTTCACCAGGGTGCCGAGCACCGTGTATATGATCGTATTGCCGTAACCCATCCAGATGCTGCTCTCCGCGATCACCATCTGATAGCTTTCGACGGAGAAGTTCCGGGGCCAGAAGAGCACGCGCCCCAGCAGCACGTCTTCCGGCTTGGAAAGGGAAGCGATCACCGTGAAATACAACGGATAGGCGACCACGAACATGAGCAGGACGCTGAAGACCAGGATGACTGCCTGAAAAGCCTTGTCACCCGTGGTTTCCTTGATATGGGCGCTCCGGCGCACAGCAGAATTCATCATCGTCATCACCTCACCACAGGCTCTGGTCCAGCGTTTTGCGGCAGACCGTATTCGCCGTCACGATCAGTATGAGATTGACCACGGAGTTCATCAGGCCCACCGCGGTGGCATAGCTGTAATCGCCCTTCTGGATGCCGTTCTTATAGACGAGGGTGGAGATGATCTCGCTGGTGCCGATGTTCAGGTCGTTCTGCATCAGCAGCGCTTTTTCAAAGCCGATGGTCATCAGCTGCCCGATGCGCAGGATGAACATGGTGACGATGGTCGGCAGGATGCAGGGGATGGAAACATGGATGATCTTCTGCCACCGGGATGCGCCGTCCACCGTGGCGGCCTCGTACAGGGCGGCGTCCACCCCGGCCAGGGCGGCGATATAGATGATGGCATTCCAGCCCATGTTCTGCCATACGTTGCTGAGCACGTACAGGGGGCGGAAATACTTCTCCGATTCCATCAGCGGGAGTGCCTTCAACCCGAACGCCTGGATCATGATATTGAACACGCCGTACCGCTGATCCGTGAACAGCTTCAGCATGCTGACCACCACCACGATGGACAGGAAATACGGGATGTAGGTGATATTTTGGAGGATCTTGCGGAAACGGATGCTGTTGATCTCGTTGAGCATCAACGCCAGGATGATCGGCGCCGGGAAGCCGATGGCCAGGCAGCCCAGGTTGATGGCCAGGGTGTTCCAGATGGTGCTCCAGGCATAATAGGACGAAAAATACCGGCTGAAATGGCGCAGCAGAGGACTGGCCCAGGGGCTGTCCCAAATGCCCAGCTTTACCTTGTAATTCTTGAAGGCCAGCTGCACCCCGAACATCGGAACGTAGCAGAAGACGATATACCAGGCCAGGGGCAGGATCAGCAGCGCGATCAGCTGCCAGTGGGACAGCACCCGTTTTTTGAACCAGCGCCCCGGGCCGGACCTGGCCATGGGATGAACAGACATAGGGACCTCCTTGAAACCAAGAGGGAGAGGGCACGCCCTCTCCCTCAGCAGTTCAGCTTTGATTTATAGAGTGATTATTGATAGCTGTCCAGGCGCTCCTGGTAGATGCCGACCCACTCCTGCAGGCCCATGCCTTCCAGGGTCTTGCAGTAGGTGTCCCACTCGTCGAAGCTCATCTCGCCGCGGATGAACTTGGCGGCGCAGGAGCGCATGTAGGTGGTGATGTCGTTGTCCAGGATCTGCAGACGCTCGTTCACAGCCGCGTCGAAAAGGGGCTCGGCGTACAGCACATAGTCCATGTAGGGATCCAGCGCAGCCTGAGCGGCCTGGGTGGTGGGAGAGCAGACGGCGATGCAGTTGCGGTCATTCAGGTACTGCGGGGAGCCGCCGCCGGGCCAGATGCAGAACTGGGCGATGGTGGGGCCGGAGCCGTTGGGATTGTTCAGGATGCCGTCCACATAGACCGGATAGCCGTTTTCGTCGCGGGTCCAGGTCTTGCCTTCGATGCCGTAGCGCATCAGGTAGCTGCCTTCCTCGCTGAACAGATAGTCGATCCAGCGCATGGCGGCCTCGGGATATTCGCAGTCGCTGGTGATGGCGAAGGTGCCCATGTCGCGGGCCACGGGGCCGCTCTGCACGTACACCTTGTCGCTCATGCCGGCCATCGGGGCGATGCCGATGTAATTGGTGGAATCAAAGGCGTCGTCCGCCTGGTTGAAGAAGATGCCCATCATCTGACCGCTCATCTTCGCGTTGAACTTGGAGTATTCCTGGGTGAAGAGGTCCGGATCCATCAGGCCTTCTTCATACATTTTGTTGCTCCACTGGAGCAGGGCCTTGAACTGGTCGCTGGTCAGCCAGCTGGTCAGGGTCTTGCCGTCCTCGCTCAGGTTCATTTCCTGGCCGAACTGATACTGCAGGCCGAACATGCCCGCCATGGTGTCAAACCAGAAGTTCAGGTCCGCCGCAGCGATCGGGATCTCGTCCGCTTCGCCGTTGCCGTTGGCGTCATAGTTTTTGAAGGCGCGGAGCACGGTTTCCAGTTCTTCGAAGTTGGTCGGCACTTTCAGGTTGCAGGCTTCGAGCCAGGCCTTGTTGCACCAGATCTTTTCCGTACGGGCGGCGTTCACGGCGATGATGGCGGCCAGAGCATAGATGTGGCCGTCCGGCGCGGTGATGCGGCCCTTGATGTCCGGATATTTTTCCATTAGGGCGGTGTAGTTGGGCGCGTACTCGGCCATCATGTCTTCCAGGGGCAGCAATACGCCCTGGTCGCCGTACTTGATGATCTCGGTGCCGCTCAGGGCCGGGGCCACCAGCATATCGTCATAGCTGTCATTGGTCCACATCAGGGCCTTGGCCTCGTCATAGCCCTGGGAGGGCGCCTGGTTGAATTCCAGGGTGATGCCGGTCAGTTCCTGGTACTTCTTGAAGAAGTCCATGGTCGACCAGTCAGCGTGGATCGCGCCCTGCTTGCCGAATATTGAGAGCGTGATGGGCTCCTTCACGATGGGCAGTTCGCTTTCCGTGTTCAGGATGTCCTTGGAATCCGCCAGGGCGAAAACCGGCATCATGCACAGTACAAGGACGAGACACAGCAGTTTCTTCATGTTTGTTTCATCTTCCTTTCTTTCTGTTATGGAGGGCATCGCCATCCCTCAGTGCTGGATTGATTGTACCATGTACACACGTGTTTGTCAACAATTACTTGTATAATTACAGATGCTTTTAGCAGAAACTATTTGGCAATATACACATTAATGTATATGTGTATACCACCTCCGCGTCACAGTTCGATCACCGGGATTTCCAGCAGCGCCGCGGTCTGTTTCATGGCGTCGTAAATGTCGTCCCATACCAGCACATAATGATGCGGGATCTGCTCCTCGATCAGCCGCTCGGCGGTGCGGCGCACAGGGGCTTCCATTCTGACATGGGTCATGCTGCCCCGGGTCACGCGGTCCCTGTCCAGCGCCTCGCCCCGCATGAGCACCAGCTTGTACTGCCCGTGGTAATTGTGCAGGCGGGCGATGGTCACCGTACCCGGCTTGAGGGCGGTCCAGAAGGCGGAACCCTGGCCGACAAGCGGATGGTTGCGCAGCTCCGGACGGTACTTATTGTCGTGCAGCGACGGCGCGGCGTTGCCGCAGTGCCAGAAGACCATGGTATTTTCCTGCTCGTTCAGGTCGATCATATCGGTAATGAACGGCGCGTTCCCCGGCGAGAGCAGCATTTCCATCATCTGGGTGATTCCGGCGTCCACGTCGCCCTCGCAGCCGACGGAGATCCCGTCGTCCAGCAGGCGGCCCAATACCGCGCAGGGCTGGGTATGCGCAGCGCCCATTTCCGGCCAGCACTTGATGACACCGAAATCGTAGCCGTCCAACTGCATGCGCCGCTTCAGGGCCAGGTAGAGCCGGCAGTGGTTTTCAAGATGCCCCTCCGGCAGCAGGGAAGGATCCCACCGGGCGGAAACGGCATCCATGTCTGCCCGGACCGCTTCTTCCGGCAGGGCCGCCATATCGTCGAACACGGTCTTCAGTTCGGTGGCGTTCATGGCGATGCCGAAGGTGCGCCGGATGGCGGCTTCGTCAAAGGTACTCACATAATAGTTGGTGGGCCGGTACCCGAAGATCCCCATGGTCATACGGGAGAGCGCCTTGCGGACCGCGTATCCCCTCAGCAGGTTGACGACCTTCGCTTCCGCCCGCGGATCCTCCTTCCCGCCGTACACCGTATGGCAGGGATAACCCAGCCGGCCCAGCGCGGCAGCGTTCATGGTCATGGCGCACAAAGCGTTGGCCCACAGGCGTTCTTCCCGCTCGTAGGGCGGCTCATAGGGCGCCCAGAGGATCAGCGGCACCCCCATCTTCTGCACGATGGCGGCAGCGATATCGTCCCCGGTGAAGGCCCCGTAAACCATGACAACGGCGTCCACCCGGCGCTCCCGCATCATTGAAATGGCTTCATCCACTTCCTGCGGAGTGGTCAGCACCTGGCCGGGCATGACCAGATTCATGTCTGTCAGCTTCTCCTCCGCCCAGGCGGTGTATTCGCAGTGGCGCTGGATCGGCAGTTTCCTAGGCCAGCGGCCGGACAGCGTGACGATCAGGCCGACATTCAGCTTTTCTTTCATTTTATCTGCTCCTTTCATACTGATTCTCATCTAAATAAATGTGCATATGTGGAATGGATTTTGGGACAGATCAAGGAAGACGTCCGAAAGCGTATCCGAAGATACGGTGAGGACGGCTGACACAGAGATGTCGCAAAAGCCGCCCACAGATGTGCATGTTTTAGGTGAGGATTAGTATCAGGCCTTGCCTTCCGAACCGGACAGGCGGATGATATGCTTGACGTCCTCCACCAGCGCCTCGCAGGCGTACTGGCTCACCTTCCAGCTGTGGCCCTGGTGATCCGTTTTGAGGCCTGCTTCCAGATGCTCGATGTACTTCCAGCGGATCTCCGTGCCGAAATTGATCTTGGCGATGCCCAGATCACGGACGGCCTTACGGATGATATCCTCATCCATACCCGTGCAGCCGTGAAGCACCAGGGGCAGGTCGCAGAACTTTCTGACCTCCTCCAGGATCTCCAGATGGATATCGGGCTTGCCCCGATAAAAGCCATGGGCGTTGCCGATGCCGATGGCCAGTGTGTCCGGATGGCAGAGACTCAGGAATTCCTTCACCTGTCCGGGATCGGCCAGATTCTTGTTTTCCATCACGGCGCCGCTGCCGTCCAGCCGCTGAAGTTCCCCGATCTCGGCTTCCACCGGCGCGTGGAAGCAGCGGGCCACCCTGACCACGCTCTCCGTCAGCGCGGCGTTTTCCGCCACGGGCAGGGTGGAGCCGTCGATCATGACGGACGTAAAGCCGAGACGCAGCGCTTCCATGCAGATCTCAAAGCTGTTTCCGTGATCCAGGTGGATCGATACCGGGACGGAGACCTTGCCGGCACACCATTTAGCCACCTGGTAAAACCAGTCGTGGCCGCTGTAGGCACCGGTCGTCACATAGTGGGCGAGGATCACCGGGGATCTCAGTTCCTCCGCCGCCCGGCAGATCGCCATGATGATATCGTAGTTCCCGCCCTGGGTATTGATCGCCGGAATGGCATAGCCTTCTCGGCGGGCCCGCCGCAGCTGCTCCAGGTTGTTGCACAGCATATCCCATCACCCTTTCTCGTTTGCCATGGGAATAATTACTCGTATGTACATTTTGAGTATAGCACATTTCACTTTTTTATGTCAAGAAAAACATCGTATTTTTGCGGATTTTCTTTCAATAATCCTGTACACCGTGATTGACTAAGCATGCTCTTTAGTGTACAATATACACATATCCACACATAAGAGGAGGACAGTCGATGCCACGGAAAGGAAACATGCCCACGCGGAAAGACGTGGCAGAACTGGCCGGCGTATCGGAAACCATCGTATCCTACGTGCTGAACGCGAACCGCTATGTATCGGCTGACAAGAAGAAGCGGGTGCTGGAAGCGGTCGAAAAGCTCCATTACCGCCCCAACTCCATCGCCCGCGCCCTGAAGGGAAAGGGCAACAGCCATATCCTTTTTATCGCGGACAACGTCGCCAACAACTATTTCGGCCGCCTGCTGCAGGAGCTGGACAGCGTCGCCTACGACAAGGGCTATCTGGTTTCCCTGATGAGCGCGAAAAACGACCGGGATTTCATCAACCGTATCCTTTCCCGCCAGGTGGACGCCGTGATCATCTCCTCCGCCAGCCTGGCGGAAAGCCGCGTGCAGGAGCTGGTGGACAACGGCCTGCCCGTGGTGCTGCTCATGACCCGGGATTACGCCACGGTGCACGGGCGCGTGGCGCGGATCTACACAGGCATCGAGTCGGGCATCATGGCGGCGGTGCGCCTGCTGTACGAAAGCGGCTGCCGCCATCTGGTGCACGTGGACCGCGTCAGCCGCCAGGCCCATTTCTCCAACCGGCAGGACCTGCGTTACCGCGGCTTCTGCAACCAGATGGAGACCCTGGGCTGCCAGCTGACTGAGGATTCCATCATCACCGGCTGCAGGGACTACGACGAGCTGTTCGAAGCGGTGTGCCGCAGGATCAACGGCGGTGTGCCCGTAGACGGCTTCGTGTGCCGGAACGACGACCTGGCCTGCATCGTGCTCAACGCCGTCCAGGCCTGCGGCAGGAAAGTGCCGGAGGAGATCTCCGTGATCGGCTTTGACAATTCCATCACCAGCAGGGTCATCCATCCGGCCCTTTCCACCGTGGCGACGGACCAGAAAGCCATCGCCGAAGCCGCGCTGGAGCTGATCGAAGCGATGATCCGCGGCCAGACCCCCGGCGAAAAGCACCTGATCACCCGCATGGTGCTCCGCAATACCACCCGATAGGCACCGTTGCCCGTACCCCGACGGGTACGGGTATCATCAAACCCATGGATACACACGAGTTGCTTTATCAAATATATAAGGAGGCAGAACAATGCTGGATCCATCCTATTTCCGCAGCGTGAAAGGCGCCGTCTATTTCCCGTCCCGGGCGTACAACGCCTGGCAGACCTGGAACGAACTCGATCCCGAAGAGATCGACCGCGATTTCGGCTACGCCCAGGACGCGGGCATCAACGCCCTGCGCATGTTTGTCAGCTTCGAATTCTGGCAGGAGCAGCCCGAGGCATTCTTCGGGCGTTTCGAGCAGGTCGTCGCCCTGTCGGAAAAGCACGGCATCCGGATCATGCCCGTCCTCTTCGAAGACTGCGGCGCGGACAACACCCCGGAAACCAGAACGGACAAGAACCCCCATACCGCCATCTGCGTCTGCTCCCCCTGCCGGGCCATTCAGCACGATCCCGCCCGCTGGACGGAGGTGCACGCCTACGTGGACGCTTTCATGCGCCGGTACGGCAGCGACAAGCGGCTGCTGGCCATCGAGTGCATGAATGAGCCCCACTGGGAATCGGGCAACGTCCCCTTTGCGCAGCATGTGGTCGCCCTGGCCAGAAGCTACAAGGGCAGCGTACCCCTGACCATCGGCTGCATCACCCTGCTGCACAATCTGTATTTCGGCGATAATCTCGACGTTTACCAGTACCACGACAACTTTCCGCAGAGCGCTGAGAACCTGGGCTTCGTGATCCGCGAAGCGAACCGGGTGCAGGAACTCATCGGCAAGCCCTGCTGGCTGACGGAATGGCAGCGGGTGCGCGAAGCCGGCCCCGGCTGGGACACGGCGGTCATCCCCCAGGAGTACACTGTGCCGGCCCTTGCCACACTGGCTCCCACGGTATACGCCGGCGGCATGGGCAGCTTCTTCTGGTCCCTGATGGTCAAACCGGCCTACCTGATGGCACAGCGTCCCAACGGTACCTACAACGGCCTGTTTCACGAGGACGGCAGCGTCTACAGTCTGGAAGACTATCAAGCAATCGCCGGGAAAGACAAAATCCGCCCCGTAAAATCCACGCTGCCGGACTGGTACCTGAAAAGCCTGGAAGAGTACGGGAAATAAGCATACAGGCGGATAAAAACCCATTCAGTCCGCGGCTCTTATCTCCTGAAACAAAGATTTGGCAAGAAGGTTTTTTGCTGATTACTGTGTGATTGCCCCAAATGGCACCCAAAATGGTACAAAACATATTGAGCGGATCCGTTGTGAAACCAGCGGATCCGCTCAATTTATATGCATTATACTCAATGTGATGCTCCCTTGGAATCACACGACGTTCATCAAGGGATCACCCGCATCGTATCTACCCGTTCAGAATGAAATGATTGTTCCGTATCATAGCACGAAACCATATCGCCGCGTCAGCGGCCGCAGCGATCAACCAAACGCTGAGCCCCAAAAGGCGAAGCGTTTGCACCTGAACTCCTCACTCCTGACTCCACACTCCTCACTCCTCTCTATCCCTTGACCGCTCCTGCCACCAGTCCCTTGACCATGTATTTCTGGAAGAAGAAGAACACGAAGATCATGGGCAGCGCGCCGAGGATGGAGGCGGAGTTGATCAGCTGCCAGTCGCTGACCTCCCCCATGTAGGTCAGCTTCAGGCCCTGGGAGAGCGTCCACAGCGCCGGGGAGCGTACCAGGGTGATGGCGTGCAGGTAATCGTCCCAGGTCATCAGGAAGCTGTAGATGCCCACCGCCAGGATGCCCGGCACAACCAGAGGCATGATGATGCGCAGCAGCGTCCTCATCCTGCCGCAGCCGTCCGTCCAGGCTGCTTCCTCCAGATCACGGGGGATCCCGTCGAAAAAGGACGCCATCAGCGAAATGGAGAAGGGCACCTGGGTGGCGCTGATCGCCAGCACCAGTCCGAGACGGCTGTCCGTCATGCCCAGGCGGCGGAGGATGCCGTACAGGGAGATCAGGCGGCTGATCACCGGCATCATCTGGGAAAAGGAGAAAGTGGCCAGCAGGATCACGTTCCAGCGGAAATGGAAACGGCTCAGGGCATAGCCCGCCATGATGGAGATCACGCAGATCAGCAGCGCCGCCAGGGCGGACACGATCAGGTTGTTCTGATAATAAAGCAGGAATTTCCCGTCCTGGAACAGGGTCACGTACCCGTCCACGGACAGCTTTTCAGGCCACAGGGAAGGGACGATGCGGTAGGACTCCACATTGGTCTTCAGGGAGGTCACCGCCATCCAGTAAACCGGGAACAGCAGGAAAGCGAACAGCACCAGAAGGGCGAAATACTTGAAGAATACCGCCGCAGACGGCAGACCGCGATGCTTTTTCATCCGCGCCCTCCTTCCCGCTTTTCATACTTGAACACGAGATTGAACAGGAACACCACCACGATCATCACCAGCAGCCAGACCGTGGTGACCGCCGCGCCGGAGCCGTAATTGTTGTTGACGAAGGCCTCGTCGTAGGAGAGCACCGCCAGCGTGGTGGTCGCCCCCACAGGGCCGCCGTTGGTCAGCGTGGCGAAGAGCGGATACTGTTTGAAGTTTTCGATGATGCACATGGACACCGAAACGGCGATCACGCTGCGCATATAGGGGATCAGGATATGGACCAGCCGGGTAAAGTAGCCCGCGCCGTCGATCTTCGCCGCCTCCAGGATGTCGTCCGGCACGTTCTGCATGCCGGCCAGCAGCAGCAGGGTCATCAGCGGGATCTGTTTCCACAGTCCGGCGATGATCACGCCCCAGAGCGCCGTGCCTTTCCCGTTCAGCATACCGAAATCGGTGACCTTCCCGCCTGAGAAGAGATTCACCAGATACTGCACCAGGCCGTAGGGATTGGCGTAGATCCATGCCCACAGCAGGCCCGTGATCACCGTGGGGATGACCCAGGGGATCATCATCACGCTGCGCAGGAAGCGCGCTCCCGGCAGATCGGTATTCAGGATCAGCGCCAGCGTCATGCTGACCAGGAAGGTGAGCAGCACCATCCAGAACACGAACTGCCCCGTAATGCTGATGGCGGACTGCAGCTTCCCCGCCTTCCACAGCCGGGTATAATTGCCGAAATCGTTCCATTCGCCGGGCCGGTTCTTGGTCAGGTTGGCGATCTTGTAGCTGGTGAAGCTCATGGCCACCGAATCCACGATGGGGATCAGGATAAACGCCACGCACAGGACGAGCGCGGGCAGCAGCAGGCAGAAGCAGAACAGCAGGTCCTGCCGCTTCCTGGACCCCATTCCCCGGAAGGCCCGTCCGCGCACAGAGGCATTGGTTGAACGCATAGGAACTGTCTCCTTTGAAAAGAGGGTGGGCATGACGCACCACCCTCATGTGAAAACCGTTTCAGTTACTGGTCGATGTAGTATTCAGCCGCCGTGATGTAGCTGTTCACCGCGTCCTCCAGGCTGGAGCCGTTCACGGTGTAGTCCAGCACCATGGTCGCCAGCTGCTTCTGTACGCTGACCATGGGGCCGATCTGGGTCTGCTTGCGCACATGGGACACGCCCTTGGCGGCGCCTTCCAGGATCGGAGAGATCTTGCAGTCTTCCAGGCACTTGTGCGCCACGAAGGCCAGGCCGATGTTGTTCAGGTAGCCTTCCAGGTTCTTGGTGCTGGTGCAATGCTGAATGAACAGGCTGACGGCCTCCTTCTGGCCTTCGCTCATGCCGTCGCCGATCAGGAAGCAGTGGGATTCGACCAGGGATTCACCCTTGCCGTTGGTGCCCATGGTGGTGGGCAGGGGCGCGGTCACCGTGAAGTTGGCGGCATTGGCGTCCACCTCGCCGATCTGGGCATAGCCCCAGGAGGAGTCCACATAGGCGACCACGTTGCCGGCGCCGAAAGCCGCACGGTAGTCCTTCAGCTTCAGGTTTTCCTGGGTGTAGCCGTTGCCGATCAGGTACTTGTAGAAGTCCAGCATTTCCGCCATGGCGGTGGCGTTGGGCTCGGCCTTCAGGTCCGCGAGCTTGCCGTCGTCGGTCAGCAGCTGGCCGCCGAAGGCGTTGAAGATGGCGTTGATGTTGGAGCCGGTGGCGGGCACTTCCGCCGTGGTGAGGCCGAAGATAGTGGACACCTTGCCGCTGTCCTTATAGAAGGCGGCCAGCTTCTCGATCCAGGCTTTCAGCCCGTCCAGGGTGTCCGGGAAGGCGGCGGCGTCCATACCGGCCGCTTCCACCAGGTCCTTGTTGATGAAGACGACGGAGTTGGTATAGTAGTGCGGTACGGCGTACACGCCGTCCTTGTAATACATCTGGTCCAGCACGTAATCGTAGTAGCCGGCATAGAACTCGGGATCGATCACGTCCTTGGGCTGCACGATGAATTCGCCTTCCACCAGCGCGGGGATCCAGCTGACCTCGCCCAGGATCAGGTCCACGCTCATGCCGGAGCCCAGATCATTGGTGAAGGTCTGGATCATGCTGTTGTAGTCCACCGTTACGCTTTCCACGGTGACCCAGGGGTTTTCCGCCTGGAAGGAAGCCACGGTGTTCTTCCACCAGTCCGCTTTCGCCGTCTCGGACAGCGCGTAGTTGTAGAAGCGGATGGTGACGGGCTCCTTGTCATCCGCCAGCGCAGAGCAGACGGACAGCAGCATCAGGACGGCCATTAACAGAGCGATCACTTTTTTCATGGGTTTTCCTCCTTTTTTTCATCGGGCGGCCTGGAAGGCGCGCACCGTGCTATGGCACATTGCGGTTATAAATTCGTGTGTATATTATCATAAAGAAAGCCGCCTGTCAATACCTTCCGCAAATCCTTTTTGTCCGTCTGCCCCAAATGGAACAGAGCCGGTAAAACCATGGATCTCCCCCGTTTTTCCCAATAGCTGCAGCCGCGAACGATATACACATGTGTACATCCAAACACAGAAAAACCACCGGAGAACCGGTGGTTACTGAAAGATATTCCTGTTTTTTACGAACCGAGGTACGCCCTCTGCACCGCGTCGTTGTGGAGCAGTTCCTCTGCCTGTCCCTGCATGGTGATCAGGCCGGTCTCCATGACGTAGGCGCGGTCGGCGACCTGCAGCGCCATCTGCGCGTTCTGCTCCACCAGCAGGATGGTCACGCCGCCCGCGTGCAGCTCCGAGATGATCCCGAAGATCTGCTCCACCAGGATCGGCGCGAGACCCATGGAGGGCTCGTCCAGCATCAGCAGCCGCGGGCGGCTCATCAGGGCGCGGGCCATGGCCAGCATCTGCTGCTCGCCGCCGCTCAGGGTGCCCGCCACCTGCTTTTCGCGCTCTTTGAGGCGCGGAAAGCGCTGGAACATTTCCTCCAGGGAGCTTTCGATCTCCGTGGCCGGGCGGCTGTATGCGCCCATTTCCAGGTTTTCCCTGACCGTCATCTGCTGGAAGATGCGCCGCCCCTCCGGACAGAGGGAAAGGCCCCTGCTCACCATTTTCGAAGCGCTGACGCCGTTGATGTTCGTGCCGTTCAGCTCGACCGTGCCCTGGCGGGGCCGCAGCAGACCGGCGATGGTGTTCAGTGTGGTGGACTTGCCCGCGCCGTTGGCGCCGATCAGGGTCACGATCTCGTTGTCATATACCTCCAGGGAGATGCCCTTGATGGCGTGGATCGCGCCGTAGAAGACGTGGATATCGTTGACCTTCAGAAGCGGGGATCTCTGCACGGTATCGCTCATTTCGCCGCCTCCTTCTTCTTGCCCAGATAGGCTTCGATCACGACGGGGTTCGCCTGGATCTCGTCCGCCGTGCCCTTGGCGATGA
>JBGUIY010000327.1:0-7244 GCA_045113475.1 Christensenellales bacterium
GGCCAAAATGCCCGGCAAGATCAAGACGGTGCTGCAGCTTTGCTGCGTACTGTCTGCTCTGATCCTGGGCAGGCATGCCGTTACGACGGTCCTGACTGCCGCCATGGCGGTGATGACGGTCATTTCCGGCGGGATCTATTTCAAAGAGCTCGGCGGAGAGGTCTTCAAAGAGAAAGCCTGAAGCGTGAAGCAGTGTCTGCCCTGCGATGAGTGGGACAGCAATGAAGTCAAAGAAACCGCAAAGCTATATCTGCCAGAACGCCACTCTTCACCCTCAACACTCACAGAATTTTGCCCATTGATTATACAGAATACAAAGGAGAACATTTATGGCCAAGAAAGCAGTGGAAGAAAAAGTCCTGATGACCTCCGACCATACCCGGGAGGAAAAGGCGAAGGCGCTGGAGGTGGCGCTGAGCGCGCTGGACAAGCAGTTCGGCAAGGGCACCGTGATGAAGCTGGGTGACCGCGCCACCCTGAAGGTGGATGTGGTCTCCACCGGCTGTCTGGATCTGGACTTCGCCCTGGGCGTGGGCGGCGTGCCCCGCGGGCGCATCATCGAGGTCTACGGCCCGGAATCCTCCGGTAAGACCACCATGGCCCTGCAGCTGGTGGCGCAGGTGCAGAAGGGCGGCGGCGTGGCCGCGTACATCGACGTGGAGCACGCGCTGGATCCCCAATATGCCAAGAACCTGGGCGTGGACATCGACAACCTGTACATCAGCCAGCCCAGCACCGGCGAGGACGCGCTGGAGATCGCCGAGGCACTGGTACGCTCCGGTGCTATCGAGATCGTGGTCGTTGACTCCGTGGCCGCGCTGGTGCCCCGTGCCGAAATCGACGGCGAAATGGGCGACAGCTTCGTGGGCCTGCAGGCCCGCATGATGAGCCAGGCCATGCGCAAGCTGGCGGGCGTCGTCAACAAGACCAACTCCATTGCCCTGTTCATCAACCAGCTGCGCGAGAAGGTCGGCGTGATGTACGGCAACCCGGAGACGACCCCCGGCGGCCGCGCCCTCAAGTTCTACGCCTCCGTGCGTCTGGACATCCGCAAGGGCGAGCCCATCAAAAACGGCTCTGAGATCATCGGCAACCGCATGAAGATCAAGGTGGTCAAGAACAAGGTGGCCCCGCCCTTCCGCAGCTGCGAGGTGGACCTGCTGTACGGCCAGGGCATCAGCACGGAAGGCTCGCTGCTGGACATGGCGGTGCAGAAGGACATCATCCAGAAGTCCGGCGCCTGGTTCTCCTACAAGGATCAGCGCATCGGCCAGGGCCGCGACAATACCCGCATTTACCTGAAGGAGCATCCGGAGATCACCGCCGAGATCGAGCGCACCCTGCGCCAGGAGTTCGAGCAGAGCATCACGGTCAACGAAGACGCGAACAGCGCCGATATCCCTGAAATGCCCGAGCGCCTGCTGACGGAAGACGAAGCCTGATGAAGGTCAGTGAGATCCTGCACGCAAACCAGCTGAGCCAGTGCCGGCTCTGCCGCATATCCGTGAACGACCTGAGCGTGAGCCGGGAGGGAGATACCCTGCTGAGCCACGTCTCCCTTCACGTGCACTGCGGACGGCTGACGGCGCTGGTCGGCCCCAACGGCGCGGGAAAAACCACGCTGATCCGCGCCCTGCTGGGCCAGATGGGCTATTCGGGCCGGGTCGAGCACCAGGACGCCCAGGGGCACCGTATCGGCACCATCCGCACCGGCTATGTGCCTCAGCATTTTCCCTTTGACCGGCAGATGCCCGTCACCGTGGAAGACCTGATGGCAAGCCTGATCTCCCGGCGGCCGGTATGGCTGGGCATCGGGGAAAAGACCCGCGCCCACATCCGCGAGCAGCTGACCCTGGCACACGGGGAGGCCCTGCTCCGGCGGCGGCTGGGCGCGCTGAGCGGCGGCGAGATGCAGCGTGTGCTGCTGGCCCTGGCTCTGGACCCGCTGCCCGACCTGCTGATCCTGGACGAGCCCATTTCGGGCGTGGACCAGAACGGCCAGGGCATGTTCCTGGAGCTGGTGGAGGAGCTGGTGCACAGCTACCACCTGGCGGTGCTGCTGGTCACCCACGACTGGGCGCTGGTACGCCGGTACGCGGACGACGTGGTGCTGCTGGACAAAACGGTGCGCGCCGAAGGCAGCCCGGAAGAGGTCTTTGCCTGCGAAGCGTTTGCGGAGCTGTTTCCGGCAGTCCGCACGGATGTCGGGTGAGGAGGCGGCCATGGAAACGATTTATCGACTGATGGATACTCTCCTGCCCTTCGACTTCCTGCGTTTCTCGTTCATGAAGAACGCGCTCCTCGCGATGCTGCTCCTGACCCCGCTATTGTCCCTGCTGGGCACCATGGCGGTCAACCAGCGCATGGCCTTTTTCTCGGACGCGCTGGGGCACAGCGCCCTCGCCGGCGTCGGCATCGGCATGCTGCTGGGGGTGGAAAACGTCACGCTCAGCCTGGTGGTATTCGGCGTCCTGTTTGCCGTTCTGGTAAGCACGGTCAACCGGTCAGGCGCGGCGACCAAGGATACCACGATCAGCGTGTTCTCCTCCATGGGCATCGCACTGGGACTGCTGCTCCTGTCCAGGGGCGGCAAGTTTTCCAGCTATTCCTCCCTGCTGACGGGCGATATCCTGTCTATCGGGCAGCAGGACCTGCTTTGGCTGCTGATCGGGCTCGTCACCGGTACCGCCGCCTGGATGTTCCTGTACAATCCCCTGCTGGTCAGCGCCGTCAGCCCGGAACTGGCGGAAAGCCGCGGCATCCGCACCCGCTACCTGGAATACGGCTTCGCGGTGCTGGTGGCCGTGGCGGTGATGCTGGCCATCCGCTGGGTCGGCGTGCTGCTGATCAACGCCCTCCTGATCCTGCCGGCGGCTGCTGCGCGCAACGTGTCCCGCAGCGCGGCGCAGCATGCCCTGCTCTCCATCCTGTTCGGGCTGGTGAGCGGCGTGGCCGGGCTGGTCATGAGCTACGGCATGAACACCGGCGTCGGCGCGGCGGTGGTCCTCTGCGCGGGGCTCATTTACTTCGTGACCCTGCTGATCCGCCGGTTCATGACCAAATAACAAGAAAGTGACTTAACTGTACATGCTTTATCATGATTCCCATGCGGCGGAATGCCGCGCACCGCTGGGCCCTGTGCCCTGTCAGCGGCCGGTCAGGCTCAGGCTGCTGGGCACTGAGGAAATGTCTCGCGTTTTCCTGATCACTACCGTCAACGGGGAGCGTCAGGAACTGGAAATGATCCGCGGCGGGTGGGGAAGCCATGAGATCCGCCTGATGATGCCGAAGGAACCGGCGATCCTTCAGTATTTCTTCTATGTCGAAAACATGGACGGGGCGGGGGAATACTACGGCAACGCCTGGGACGGCCTGGGCGGCGTGGGCGTTACCTGCGGGCCGGAGCCGGTGCCCTACCAGATCACGGTCTATGACCCCGCCTATACCGCGCCGGATTACCTGCGCACCGGCGTCATGTACCAGATCTTCCCGGACCGTTTCTGCCGTCAGCGCGTGCCTGTGACCGACCGCACCAACTGCATGCTGCACGTCTGGTGGGACGATACGCCGGTCAAGCGGGTGGAGGCTGTGAAGGAAAAGGACAACTACGCCCTGGACTTTTTCGGCGGCACCCTGGACGGAATCGCCGAAAAGCTCGATTACCTGCGCGATCTGGGCGTGACCGTGCTCTACCTGAACCCGATTTTCCAGTCGCGCACCAACCACCGCTACGATACCGGCGATTATACGAAAGTCGATCCCTTCCTGGGAACCAACGCAGACTTTGAGCGCCTCTGCTCCCTGGCGAAGGAGAAGGGCATGCGCGTCATCCTGGACGGCGTCTTCAGCCATACCGGCGTGGACAGCCTGTATTTCAACGCTGCCGGGCATTATGACAGCGTGGGTGCGTATCAGAGCCGCAAGAGCCCTTATTACCGCTGGTACCGCTTCCGCCGCTGGCCGAAGGACTATTACTGCTGGTGGGGGATCAAGTCCCTGCCCGCGCTGGACAAGGACAACGCGGACGTGCGTGAATATTTCCTCGGCGACCGGGGCATCGTGCGCCGGTGGCTGAAAGCCGGCGGCAGCGGATGGCGGCTCGACGTGGCGGACGAACTGCCCATGAGCTATCTCCGCCAGCTGCGCCGGGCCGCGCGGGCCGAGAAGCCCGACGCCGCGATCATCGGCGAGGTGTGGGAAGACGCGAGCCACAAGGTGAGTTACGGCGAAATGCGGTCCTACTGCCTGGGCGATACCGTGGACAGCGTCATGAATTACCCGATCCGCACCGCGGCGCTGGATTTCATGACCGGCAGGATCGCCGCCTGGGACGTCGCGCGCCTGATCGAGAGCCAGCAGGAGAACTATGCCCCGCCGTTCTATTACAGCCTGATGAATCTGCTGGGCAGCCATGACCGTCCCCGCGCGCTGAGCCTGCTGACCGGCGAAGTGAACGGCGACGAGGATCACGAGCTGCCGCACCGCGCCGTTTCCGAAGAGCAGCTGAAGCTGGGCAAGGCGCGCCTCCTGGAGGCTTACCGCCTGATCGCCGCCCTGCCGGGCATTCCCTGCGTCTACTACGGGGACGAGGCCGGCCTGCGCGGTTCCGCAGACCCCTACTGCCGCGGCACCTATCCCTGGGGCCATGAGGATACCGGCCTGCGGAACGCCGTGCGCGAGATCCTCGCCTGCCGCCGGCGTCCGGTCTTCCAGACCGGCACCCTTCGTGTGTACGCCGAAAACGCCGATACCCTGGTCATCATCCGGGAAATCACCGGCGGCCACGACGTGTTCGGCAACCCGGCGAAGGACGACCGTGCGGAAGTCAGGATCAGGAGACCGTAATGAGAGTGGAGAGTAGAATTGCCGATCAGTGCGGAGCTGAAAGCATCGGGCAATCACTCCGCTCTCAATACTCCACTCCGGATTCTGCGCTGTTATGACTTTATATATCAATTTCAGAATGTTCGTCAGTTTTGCTGTCGTTATTGAAAGGATAATAGATGGATATCATCAATCATCTGGTTCTGGCATGGCTGGAAGAAGACAACCAGAAGCTGGGACATTTCAGGGCGCGTCCGCTGCTGCGCGAGACGGGGCCCTTTACGCCTGCGGAGATCGGCGAGTTGCGCGACGACGGATATATCCGCATCGTGCCGGACAAGTCCGAGCAGCGCTCCTGCAAGGAACGGATGCGCACGCTGGGCGGCTTCTGCCTGCTGAAGCTGACAGGCGCGCACGCGGATAAATTCAAGCAGAACAAGAACTACTCTCCCGCCAAGGGCGAGAAGAACCGTTACATCGTCTATTCCAACGCCGTCGAGCCGCTGCCGGAAAACCTGTTTTACGAGGTGATCCCGGAGAGCATGCTCGCCCGCGCGGTGACCGCGCAGGTCTATGCCCGCCTCGGCGGGAAGATCCACGGCCCGGTGGACCGCCAGACGGGGCGTGACCTGAAGGACGCCTGCCAGCTTCCGCCGGACGATCCGCGCATTTTCTCCGTGACCCTGCCGGACGGCAGCGTACGCCTGTTCTACTGGCCTGTGGCAGAGGAAAAGGCGCCGGAAGCCGCTCCCGCCGTGCCTGAGGCCGCGCAGCAGGCGGCGGAAGAACCCGCTGGGGAGGAAGCTGAGCCCATGACCGCCTTGGACCAGATCAAAGCGCTGGATCAGCAGATGCTGCGCATGGTCCGGGACGCCGAAAACCCGGAAGCCGCCGAGAAGCCCAAGGACGTGCTGATCGCGGACGACGCGGGGACGCCCCTGTATTACGCGCAGATGGAGACCGAGGAGCCCCGCAGGCGCCGCAACAGCCTGGCCCAGGCGGTGGAGAGCAACCGCCGGACCGACGGGAAGCAGGCGAAGACGCCGGAAAAGAAAAAACCTGCTCCCGAACAGAAGCAGGAGTGCCCCGCGGAACCGGAAAAGCCCGCACCCGCCGCCCAGCCCTTCGAGGCGCTGCTGAAGGAGCAGTGGACGCAGGCGCAGGACCGGCAGGCCCTGGCCCGGCAGATCCTGGCGCTGCCAGGCGCGAAAAAGCAGTTAGCCCAGGCGCTGGGAGGCGCGGACGACCCTGTGCTGGCCGCGCTGAAGGCGCAGCTGCAGGATACCGAAGCCGAGCGTCTGATGACGGTGATGAACCTGAACCAAGCCAAGGCGCAGGAAGCGCAGTACCGCGAAAGCCTGATCGAGGGCCTGGTCAACAGTGAGCGCCAGGGCCTGGACGCGCTGCGGGAAGATATCGCGGTTGCTGCGGACGAACTGAAGACGCTGAAGGAGCAGCAGGCGAAGCTGCTGCACGATCAGGAACGCTTTGATCAGAAAACCATGGGCTACAGAGCCGTGTGGCCGGGAGAAGCGTCTGAGGACGTACCGGTGATGACCGCTGTTCACCGTGTGATGGAAAGCCTGCGGACGGCCGGTTTTGAGTGCAGCCTGAATCAGGCGGTGGCGCTGCTTGCGCTTTATTCGTTCAATGGCCGGAGCGGCATATGCATGGCCGCACAGAATGCGTCGGACAGCAGCGACGCCGCGGAAGCGCTGGCGCACGCGCTGGGCGGCGCAGCAGTGGACGGCGGAGCCGACGTATGCATCATACACGGCGGAAACGCGGCGCTCCTGCTCCTGAAACACAATGCGTTTCCGTTTGTATCGCCTTCGGAGGACTATGCCTGCGTTTATGTAAACACTTCTGCGATGGACGAATGTGAGGGCATATCTCCGGTGCCGGTGATCCGTTTTCAGCAAAGCGGTACAATGCCCGGAATGCCTGCCGCCTTTTCGGCGCTCGACTGCCGGCAGCTTCGCAGCAGAATGCAGCAGACACGCACGCCCCTCAATCAGAAAGCGCTCGATATCATTTCTCGGATGCGGTCTGTATGCGCGGATAAGGGCATCGTCATCCCGCTGGCCGCGGTCCGTGATATCACAGCCTTTGCCGAAGCTGCGCAGAACCTGATGGAAGGCGGGATCTCCGCCGCGCTGGACTGGGCTTTCCTGACTTACGCGGTTCCCACGATCCGGAAGAACGCCGATATGGCAGGTTTTCTGCGCGATCTGACGAAGTCGCTGCCGCTGACCCGGGCTGCGCTGGAACTCAAATGAGCGCGCCGGTGCTGATCAGCAGCCCCCGCAATCCCATGATTCAGGGCTGGCGGGAGCTGAACCGTTCCCGCAAGGCGCGGACGGAAGCGCAGGCCTTCCTGGCAGAGGGAGAGCACATGGCGCAGGAAGCGCTGAAAAACG
>JBGUIY010000328.1:0-3700 GCA_045113475.1 Christensenellales bacterium
GTTCGGCGAAGCCGGTTCAGGCATGCAGAACCGGCGATCCATAGAACGTTTTTTATCCCGTCCGCATCCGCGGCGGTCCGATAATCCTGGAGGAATATCATGCGCAGATTCTTGTCACTCCTGATGCTGCTGGCCATCCTCACGGCCATGCTGCCCGTACAGGCGATGGCTGCGGCGAGCAAGCCGGTATTGTATAACGCGATCATCACCATGAACTATCCCAAGTCCACGACCACCGTATACGCGGCGATGAACCGCCTCAGCAAACGGCTGGACAGCTACCGCGCCGGCAAAAAGCTGCAGGTGACCGCCGTATATCCAGGCTGGGTGGAGATCAGGGTCGGCTCCGGCCTGGGATACGTGCTGCGCAACCGCGTCGATCAGGTGGTGCCGATCGACCCGGTCAATACGCCGCCCTACGGCGTGGAGGTCTATACCTATACCGCGGTGATCACGCAGGATACGCCGGTGCTCCACCGTCCGGAACCCGGTGCGGAGATCCTGAGCGTGCTGACCGCAGGCGCGAAGATCGCCCTTCTCGGTACGGAAAACGGCTACGCGAAGCTGGTGCACAAACGGGAATACGGCTATATCGATACGCGGCTCCTGAAGGAGATCGTGCCGGTCGCCCCGAACGTCGATCTGGGTGATGATAAGACGCCCATTTCCGCTTTCTGCTCATTCTACAGCGATAATCCGGACCGCATCAATAACCTGGAGGTCGCCTGCAAGCGGCTGATGCGCACCATGAAGCCGGGCGAATCCCTCTATTTCAACGAGACGGTGGGCCCCTTCAACAAGAGCAACGGTTACCTGCCGGCACCCATCCTGGTGGACGGCGTCACCAAGCAGGGTTATGGCGGCGGCTCCTGCCAGATCAGCTCGACCCTGTACAACACGGTGCTGCAGCTGCCAGGCGTCACCGTCCTGGAGCGTCATCCCCACGGCGCCAGCGGCGCGGCCTACCTGCCCCACGGCGTGGACGCCTCGAGCGGCGATCTGGATTTCAAGATGCGGAACAGCTATCCTTTCCCCATCCGCATCGAAGCCTCCTGCCACGACCTGTGCCTGTATATGGCGATCTACCGCGATGACAAGTAAACGCTTTTTATCGGCGGCCCGAAGGGTCGCCGCTTTTATGCTTGTGCTTCTCGCCCTTCCCGGCGCGGCGGCCGCGGAGGATCTGCCGGTGCTCTACCGCGCGGTCACCGTGGGGGAGAGCCGCATGCTGACGGAGCCGGCCAGCTGGGGCCAGACGGTCACTTATGTGCCCAAGGGCAGACGTGTGGAGATCATGGAGGTCCTGCCCAATTTCCTGTACATCCGCGCCGAAAACTACGAAGGATACATGTACCGCTCCCGCGTCATGGACGTGAAAGCTGTGGACCCGGTGAACACGCCGCCTTACGGCGTGATCGTATACGGGTACATGGCAAAGGCCTCCGGCGACGCCCCGGTATATGCTGAGCCGAACCGCCTGTCCGAGCAACTCGTAACGCTGCATGACGGCGCGCAGCTGGGCATTATCGGTTTCGAGAACGGCTGGGCGAAGGTGATATACAAACGCCAGTACGGCTACCTGAACGCCGCGGATCTGAAAGAGGTCGTGACGGTGAAATCCGCCGTGGACGACGCCGCGCTGAAAGCGCCGCTGGCGGTTTACACCACTTATTACAAGACGGACGATACCGAGGCGAACCAGGGCAGGATCATGAATATCCGCAACGCCTGCGCCAGGCTGTCTTCCATCGTGCTGAATCCGGGCGAAAAACTGGATTTCAACGCGGATATCGGCCCCTACGGCCCCCAGAACGGCTACCATGTGGCGCCGGTGCTGACGTCCGGCAAGCTGAAGCTCAACTACGGCGGCGGCACCTGCCAGGTGTCCTCGACGCTGTACAACGTGCTGCTGCAGCTGCCCGGCATCACGGTGCTCAAGCGGCGTGCCCACGGCGCCAACGGCGCCTCCTACCTTCCCCACGGAGTGGACGCGGCGGTGGGCAACAGCACGCTGAACCTCATCTACCGCAACGATTACGATTTCCCGATCCGGGTGGACGCCTCCGCCCAGGACGGTGCGCTGTACATGAGCATGTGGCGGGAGGACGACCTGGAAACGGAACTCGAGCTGAGGCGCATCTCGACACCGGTTCCATATGAGGAAGAAGAGGCGCTTCCTGAAGCCGAGGAAATCGACTCCAATGACGAGGAAACTTTGACAGAGGACGTTTCAGTGGAAGACCTGCCTCCGGAAGATGACGAACCGCCCTTCACGTTCAGCTGATCCGAGAAAAAAGCATAAAAACAGCTTCCCGTGTATCCCTGTCAGGGACGGGAAGCTGTTTTGCTGTCAGCAGATGTTTTATTTGTGAACCTGTTCTGAAATGCCCAGCCCCAGCGCTTCGACCTGCTTGCGGGCATTGGCCTTGTACCAGCCCATCTTGTTCAGATACTTGCCCATGAACATCATGGACGCGGTGCCGCCGCCGTCCAGGTTATAGGCGACAGAGCAGCCCCTGGCCTGGAATAGCTCAGCAAATTCCTTGATGGTGCAGCCGACGCTGATGGTGCTGCTGCCCTCCATCACGATGGCGACGTAGTGGCCGGGAGAGACCATGCCGATGCCGCTGCGGGGATTATCCTGCTGCTTGGCGCTGATCTTGACGGTCTGGGGCGTGATCTCGCCGTCGCTCAGGAGTACAGGACCGAAGGAAAGCACGTCGTATGCGCCTTTCTCGACCAGCGCGTCGGCAGTGATTCCGTTATAATCATAGCCCTCCATGTTGCCGTCGCGGTAAAGGGCCAGGATGTCGCGGTTGGGGATGGTATTCCAGATCTTTTTGGCGGGATCATTATACAGTACATCGCCCTGGCGAAGGATGATACCCACGGGCATGACCTTGTGCCCTTTATTGCGCAGTACACGGTAGTAATACCAGTCCGCGTTCATGGAGAAAACCAGATGGTTTTCAGCGGCGATGTCAGAAATCTGGACGGTCTTTTTGCTCTTCGGGTTGTTATCGTGGTAGAAAACGCGCAGGAATTCATCCGAGCCCGGACGGGCATACAGCTCGGCTTCGAACCAGCGCCAGGGGCGCTTTTTGGAAGCACGGCTCTCCTTCCGCTCGATTTCGACACGCACGTCCTGACTGGCATAGAGCCACAGGCCGGCCTCTTCGTCTTCCAGAACGAATTCCGGCTCTCCGGCAGGCAGGAAGCCTTCCTCCGTGAGGGGAGGGAACTTGGCGGCGTGCGCGCTTTCAAAGCGCACAGCGGCTGTTTTCTCAGGTTCGGCCGCTTTTTCCGCGGCTTCAGAGGCTTCCGGTTCAGCTGCTTCTTTCACGTCGTCAGGCGCTGTCGGCTCAGCCGTCTCATCGGCGGGTTCTGTTACCCCGCTCTGATCAGTCTCATCCGCAGGCGCATCAGGCTCGGCATCTGCTGTGTCCTCAGCTTCTGGATCACCAGCTTCAGCTGCCTCTTCGGCTTTGTCTTCCCCGGTGGACAGAACGGCCCGGAAGGGTTCCGCCTGAGTCCCGGCACCTTCCAGATCCGTAAGCTTGTCCAGGTCCAGCGTAATGACTGGGCGGGCGCCGACGTCCGCAACCTCTACGCTGATATAGCCGACTTTTCCGTTATCCTGAACCTTCTGATGGGCGTACTGCTTGCTGGTGCTGCGTGAACGCAGCCAGTAGGGGGAATA
>JBGUIY010000329.1:0-4659 GCA_045113475.1 Christensenellales bacterium
CCAAGGGACCGTGGCGGCTCATCCTGTCTCTGCTGAGCTTCCTGGTTTCCCTTTATGCGCTCCGGGAGGAACTGATCGCCGCGCTGCGAACCCGGGACTTCCGTTCCGGTCTCCTGCTGCTGACCGCAGCCGGCATCCTCTGCATCTGCACGGGCAAGGCCGGCGCCGCGGCGCTGGCTATGCTGATCCGCTTGATCGGCGCTCTCCTGCTCCCGATGCTGCGCTCCGGCGTTGTCGGCCTGCTGGATACGCGGCGGGAACTGAACCCGCTGAAAGATCAGCTCCCCAAGGTCAAAAATGACAGTCGGCTTCTCCACTCCCATGAACAGATGCTTCACAGTTATCTGACCTATCTGATGATCCTGCTGGCCGCGCTGGTCGCCGTGTTTTCCGTTGTGATCGGGAAACTGCCCGTGACCGAAGGACTCAGCCGTGCTGCCGTCGTCCTTGCTCTGGGCGGCACATTCCCGCTTTTTGCCTCCTTCCCCCTCAGCGACTATGCTGCTTCCCTCAGCGCTGCCGAATCCGGCGTTCTGTTCCGTCGTGATACCCTGAATCGCCTTATGGACCTGAAGCTGGCCTGCGTCACTGCCAAGGAACCGGTAGTTGTGGGAACGGCGGCTGTTTTTGCTCAGCGCCCCGAGGCCGTTGGACCGGAACTGATGCTCCGCCTGGCCGCAACGGCCTGCGCAGATACAAAAATGGCTGCCGCGGAGAAGCTGGCCGCCGTCAGCAAGAGTTCCGGAAGCGCCGACATCCAGCGTCAGGAGCTGGAAGGCCTCGGAGTCATTGCAAAGGTCAAGGACGTCGTGGTGCTGGCCGGCAGCGCTGAATTCATGAAGCGTTCCGGGCTGCCCGTCCTTCCCTTCCCGGAAAACGACCGGGTGCTGCATATGGGCGTCAACGGGCATTACGTTGGCTGCATCGACTTTTCCGAAGCGGAGCAGGGGGAAGACAGCGACAAAGCTATGGACGACGGCGGATTCTTCCGCTTCCGGGATGAGGATGAAGCTGCAGAAAAGCGGCTGCCGGGCGAAAAGCTCCTGTACGTGCATCCCGCTTCCGCGCCGGTTTCCGGGCAAAAGGACGATCTGAACGCCGCTTCCGGCATACAGGACCGTTTCGATCAGGTCACGGTAGAACGGTGCGGACGGGCCGGCATCGCCGCGCTGATGGAGCAGCTAGGCAGCGCCAGGTTGGGCCGCAAGGGTATTCTTCTGGTCACTTTGATCGTAAAAGCCTTTCTTCTGCTGCTGACGGTTTTCGGCATCTGTCCTCTGTGGCTCGCGGTGCTGCTGGAGGCCGCAGCCGTCGCTTTCACCTATCGTTATTCCGTGCACCTGTTGGACTACATCGGCAAATATTAATTGAAATAATACACAGCGGCAGCCAGAAGGCTGCCGCTGCTCGTTTAGGCGCAGAACCGGTGTTTTCCTATGGTGAGGATCAGCGGCCTGGACCAGATCCAGGCGCTGGTAGCCGTGCTGGGGTTGAAATAATAGATGGCGCCTCCGGTGGGGTCCCACCCGTTCAGCGCGTCGTCCGCAGCCCGGTAAGCGCTGTCCGCCACTGGCTGGTCGAACTGGCCGTCCGCAATACAGCTGAAAGCCCCGGACTGATAAATGACCCCGGGGATGGTGTTGGGAAAGGAGGGGTGCCTCACCCGATTGAGCACCACCGCTCCTACCGCGACCTGGCCCACATAGGGTTCCCCTCTGGCCTCCGCGGAGATAAGCCGCGCCAGAAGCGCACGGGTATTGCGGTCCGCGCTGGCATCCGGCACCCGGATCCCCATTGCGGCCAGTGTCTGCGCGCCGCATACGCCGTCCACGGTCAGGCCTTTCGCTTTCTGATACTTCTTCACCGCCGCCGTGGTGCGGCTGCCGTAAATGCCATCCACCGTGTAGGTATAGAATCCTGCGCTTTTCAGCGTCTGCTGTATCTTCGTCACAACGCTGCCGCTGGACCCCTGTTTGTAGGCGACGGCTTCCGCCTGCTGGCTGAGGCTGATCAGCAGGATGCTCACCAGGAACAATGCGGCCAGGGCCGCGGTCAATTCTCTTCTCTTCATAAATCGGCTCCTCCGTACTGTATTGTACGAAGGAGCTGAATAACTATGTCAGGAAATCCGTGTCAATCTCAAATCGTCTTTTCAGCGACTTCCTTCCGGATCTTTTCGACGAATTCATCCACGGACATGGTCATCTGTTCGCCGGTGCGGGTACGGACGCTGAGAGAACCGTCCTCCGCTTCCTTATAGCCGATGACCAGCATATAGGGGATCTTCTGCATCTGGGCTTCCCGGATCTTATAGCCGATCTTTTCGTTGCGGTAATCCGCTTCCACACGGAAACGCTTGTCCTCCAGCAGGTTGACCAGTTCTTCGCAGCGGGCGCGGGCACGGTCGGTGATGGGCAGGACCTTTACCTGTACCGGGCTCAGCCACAGGGGGAAGGCGCCGGCAAAGTGCTCGGTGATGACGCCGATGAAACGCTCGATGGAGCCGAACACGACCCGGTGGATCATCACGGGACGGTGCTTCTCGCCGTCGGCCCCCGTGTATTCCAGCTCGAAGCGCTCGGGAAGCTGGCTGTCCAGCTGGATGGTGCCGCACTGCCAGGTACGGCCCAGGCAGTCTTCGATATGGAAGTCCAGCTTCGGGCCGTAGAAGGCACCGTCCCCTTCGTTGATCACGAAGGTCTTGCCCATGGCGGTGATGGCGTCCTTCAGGATATTCTGGTTGGCTTCCCACTCCTCCACCGTGCCGATGTGATCTTCCGGCATGGTGCTGAGTTCGATCTCATAGTGAAGCCCGAAGGTGGAGTATACTTCATCGAAAAGGCGAACAACATTCTGGATCTCGTCCTTCATCTGTTCCCTGGTCATGAAGATGTGGGCGTCGTCCTGGGTGAAGCAGCGGACACGGAACAGGCCGTGGAGCGCGCCGGAAAGCTCATGCCGGTGCACCAGGCCCAGCTCGCCGCAGCGCAGGGGCAGGTCACGGTAGGAGTGGGGCTCCAGCTTGTAGACCAGCATGCCGCCGGGGCAGTTCATGGGCTTGATGGCATAGTCTTCCTCGTCGATCTGGGTGGTATACATGTTTTCCTTGTAATGATACCAGTGGCCGCTGCGCTCCCACAGCTCCCGGTTGAGGATCATGGGGGTGCTGATCTCCACATAGCCATAACGCTTGTGTACCTGGCGCCAGTAGTCGATCAGCGTGTTGCGAAGGACCATGCCTTTGGGCAGGAAGAAGGGGAAGCCGGGCCCTTCTTCCATCAGGGTAAAGAGGCCGAGCTCCTTGCCCAGCTTACGGTGGTCGCGCTTTTTGGCCTCCTCGATGCGTTTGAGGTATTCGTCCAACCCTTCCTTTTTGGGGAAGCAGGTGCCGTAAATGCGCTGCAGCATTTTACGCTTTGAATCGCCGCGCCAGTAAGCGCCGGTGCAGCTGGTGAGCTTCAGGCCGTTGCCCTTCAGCTTGCCGGTGCTGGCCAGGTGAGGACCGGCGCAAAGGTCGGTGAAGGTGCCCTGGCTGTAAAAGCTGATGATCGCATCTTCCGGCAGATCGTCGATAAGCTCCATTTTATAGGGCTCGTTCATGCTCTCCACGAACTGACGGGCGGCGGGACGGGGCATTTCAAAGCGAACGACGGGCAGATCTTCCTTGATGATCTTCCGCATCTCGACTTCGATCTTCTCCAGGATCTCCGGGGTGAAAACGGTCTCGGAGTCGATGTCATAATAGAAGCCGTCGTCGATGGCGGGGCCGATGGCCAGCTTGGAATCGGGATAGAGCCGCTTAACCGCCTGCGCCAATACGTGAGACGCCGTGTGGCGATAGGCAAGCCGCCCATCCGCATCGTCAAAGGTGTTGAAGGTGACTTCGCAGTCATGCTCCAGCGGAAGGGGCAGACCATGCACCTTCCCATCCACGGTGGCGGAAAGGACCTTGCGGGCAAAGCCCTCGGAAATCTTTTCGGCCACCTGCAGCAGCGTAGAGCCTTTCTCGACCTCGATGATGCTGCCGTCTTTCAGTTTGATCTTGATCATAGTAACCTCCTCGGGCGTCCATACGAAAGACTACCCAAATAATCTATATCACAGGCACGCGCCTATAATATGCCAAATATCCAGCCGATCAGGAAGCAAAGTCCTGCAAGGATCGGCTGATGCAGGATGTAGATCAGCAGGGCATGCCGACCCACTTTCGGGAAAAAAGGGAATCGCGCGGTATAGAATCTTTCCGGCAGTTTCCCTTCCCTGATCTTCCCTCCCAGCCAGGTGCCCAGCAGGAAAACAAATATCCAGGGCAGGATCGGGAAATAATCCGCAGAATAGAATCCTGGGGAAACAAAGCCGAAGAAAAAGAGCCATCTGCTGTTCACTGTGTAACCGCCATCTGCGCATTTGGCCGTTACAGCGACGAGGATCACGCACAGCGCGGGCATCAGCCAGTCCGGAAGACGATCCCACAGCTTTCTCGTCAGCCCGTAGAAGAGCATACAGAAGCCGAGAAGATGAAGGACGCCGAACACGATCAGGATACCCAGTTCCGACCCCATAAGTTTTGCCGAAAGCAAGTCGCCCAGCCATGTGACCAGCGACATGGCTAGGGCCACTGCGATCACCTTCGCTCCCCGCTTGATATTGGAGCGGCTG
>JBGUIY010000330.1:0-6641 GCA_045113475.1 Christensenellales bacterium
GGCGCGGAAGTTTACGAAGAAATTTATTCCGCCGAAGCGACGATGCAACCTGTGAAAACCTACGAGTACGGCACAGAAATCGAGATCCAGAAGCTGGGCCTGGGCTACTGCCGGGTACGCAGCGACGACAACAAGGTGCTCTTCGTGCGCACCCGTGACCTGTCCTTCAGCAACGAGCCCTTCGGCAGCCAGCTGGCTATCGTGTTCGTGAAGCGCTCCAAGGTGCTGCCGCTGCACAAGACGGACAGCGCCAAGTCCAAGCGCGTCACCGATGTTCCCGACGGGAGCTACGTGGTGGTGCTGGAAAAGGGCGCTACCTTCTCTCACGTGCTGTACGGCAAATATGATGGATATCTGCAGAACGCCTACCTCTCCTTCCGTGAAGCGTGGCCTGACGACGTGCAGCAGGCGATCCTGCGCAATCCGGACCAGCCCAAGCGCCATATGACCATCAACCTGCGCTCCGCCGATTCCCTCAACGGGAAAAAGGTCACCACGCTCCCGACCTATAACAAGAAGACCAAGTCGAATACCATCCTGACCGTGCTGCAGATCAAGGGCGAATGGGCTGAGATCGAGGCCGATAAAACCGGCAAGGGCATTTACAGCTACATCCACGGTTACCTGAAGTCCAGCTGGGTCGAAGCGCTGGAGCCTGCTCCCGCCGCTGAGACGGAGAAAGAGCCTGAAGGGGAGACCAAGCCCGAGGAAGCCAAGACCGAAGAGGCCACCGAGGACGTGGAGCTGAAGGAAGGCGCGGCGATGGAAGAACCGGATGACGAAGCGTCTGTCCCCGACGACGAGGAAGAGCCGGTCGAAGCTGAAGAAGCGCTGGAACCCGAATGGGATGAGGGCGAATAACACGATCGAACTGCGGGTGAACCATGAGTGAATCCCTCCGTCCCGTGTATGCGGCGATCGACCTGAAGAGCTTTTACGCCTCGGTCGAATGCGTGGAGCGCGGCCTTGACCCGCTCACGTCGCTGCTGGTGGTTGCGGACGAATCCCGAACAGAAAAAACAATATGTCTGGCTGTGTCCCCGGCGCTCAAGGCTTATGGGCTGCCGGGGCGCTGCCGTTTATTTGAAGTGGTCGAAAAGGCACGGCAGGTGCGCCGCCGGACGGGCGAGGAGCTCAATTATCTGGTGGCGCCGCCGCGCATGCGCCTTTATATGGAGTACAGCGCCAGGATATACGAAAAGGTCTACCTGAAATACGTATCTCCCGAGGATATCCACGTATACAGCATCGACGAGGTGATGATCGACCTGACCCGTTACCTGGGGCTGTACGGCGTCACCGCCCATGAGCTGGTGCGGCGCATGATCGGCAGTATCCTGCGGATCACCGGCATCACCGCCACCGCCGGCATCGGCACCAACCTGTATCTGGCCAAGGTGGCCATGGACATCGTGGCCAAGCATGTGCCCGCTGACCGGGACGGTGTGCGCATCGCGGAACTGGACGAGCGTGCCTACCGTGAACGGCTGTGGGCCCACCAGCCCCTGACGGCCTTCTGGCGCGTCGGCCCGGGCATCGCGGAACGCCTGAAGAAGCACGGCTGCCTGACCATGGGCGACGTGGCCCGGTTGAGCCTGAAGAGCGAGGACATCCTGTACAGGGAGTTCGGTGTCGATGCCGAATTGCTGATCGACCACGCCTGGGGCGTGGAAACCTGTACCATGGCGGACATCAAGGCCTACCGGCCTGCCGTCAACTCCCTTTCTGCGGGCCAGGTGCTTGCCGAACCCTATCCGCCGGAAAAGGCGCGGCTGGTGGCCAGCGAGATGGCCGAGCAGCTGGGCCTGGAGCTGTTCGAGCGCCAGCTCAAAACCAACAGCGTGACCCTGACCGTGATCTATGACACCGAGGCCGTGACCGGGAAGCGCTGGACGGGCCCCGTGGTGGAAGACCGTTACGGCCGCAAAATGCCCAAGGAGGCCCACGGCTCCAGGAACATCACCGACGCAGGCGGCGCGCCGGTGTACACGAATTCCGTGAGCAAGATCATCGACGCGGTGCTCAGCGTCTTTGACCGTGTGGTGAACCCCGGCCTGACGGTGCGGCGCATGTACCTGGCGCTAAACAGCACCGTAGGTGAGGACGCGCCGCAGGCGAACCGGCCCCGGCAGCTGGACCTGTTTACCGACGTGGGAACGCTGGAGCGGGAACGGGAAGCCCTGAGCCGTGAGCGCCGTATGCAGGAGGCGCTGCTCAACATCAAAAAGAAATACGGCAAAAACGCGATCCTGCGCGGCGTCAGCTACCAGGAAGGCGCCACCGCCCGGGAGCGCAACCGCCAGATCGGCGGCCACGCGGCAGGGGACGGGGAGGAGGAACGCCATGGGAAGGTATGACGATATCATCGGCCTGGAGCGGCCTGTCTCCCTGAAGCATCCGCCCATGCCGCGGCCGGACCGCGCCAAGCAGTTCATGCCCTTCGCCGCGCTGCGGGGCTTCGACGACGTGATCGACGACCGGGGCGTGCTGCGGGAACGGCGGCGTATCCTCAGCGAGGACGAGCGGGAAACACTGGACGAAAGTCTCCGGCTGCTGGCTGAGCGGCTGAGTATGGGGGAGTGTCCGGAGGTCAGGATCATGCTGTTTGACCGTGATCCCGCGCGCTCTGACGAGCAGGAAGAATGGGGCTACTACCGGGAGGTCACAGGACGCGCCGAAAAGCTCCGGTCCACTGAGCGGGACGTGAAGGTGGCTGGCGTGTACTATGCCATGGATAAGATCGACGAAATCAGGGTGGGATCGTAGATGATCCTGCCTTTTATCATTGATTGCGGATCCTGATTGGTGAAACGACCGCTATACTGATTATACCGATCTGTTCTGTTGCGGAACCAAGGTCGTATGCCTTGTTGAACCATTCTGCGGCACAAGGGCTATCATCGCCCGTTCGTGAAAGCGGTTGACAACCATTCAAAAAATGCTATAATACGTTTGTCCGCTGGGGGCGTCGCGACTGGTCACAGTCCGGCTGAGAAGGCACCCTTGGAACCTGTGTAGGTCATCCTACCGAAGGGAAGCGGCAATCGGCTGAAGGCTGACTGTCCCTCCCCGCGTTTCTGACCGGGGAGGTTTCCTTATTTTGGCGGAACACTTATTGCATAGAGGAGGCTGAACCATGTTGTTTTCATCTGTCGCGTTTGCTGAGGGTACGGAACCGGCGCCCAATTACCTGAAAGATACGGTATTCAAGAAACTGCTGAATGCCGGCCCGTCGGTTTGGGTGATGCTGGCGGCGCTGGTCGCTCTGGGCGTGATCCTGATGCTGATCGCAAAGTCACAGAAGAAATGGAATGCGAGAATGGTCGCCTACGCGTCCCTGTCCATTGCTCTGAGCTTCGTGCTGAGTTATATCAGGCTGTTCCGTATGCCCCAGGGCGGCTCCATTACCCCCGGCAGTATGCTGCCGATCATGATGTTCTCTGCTGCATACGGCGTCGGACCGGGCTTGCTGACCGGCCTGGTGTACGGACTTCTGCAGTACCTGCAGGGCGGGGATTTCCTGAATGTATGGCAGTTCTTGTTTGACTACCTGATCGCTTTTGCCGCGCTGGGCCTGGCCGGCCTGCACAAGTACATGAAGGCAGGCTGGTGGCGTTATGCCGTCCCGGCAGTGACGCTGGCATTGCTGGCCGCCATGGCCGTCGCCTATCCGCAGCTGATGACGCTTTACATCGTGCTGGGGGTCATAGCCGTGGCACTGCTCGTTCTGACCTATCGTTTCCCGGACCGTTCCGCGCTGCTTCCGTCCATGGGCGTTGCAGTGCTGGGCCGCGCGGTTTCCGCGATCCTGGCAGGTCTGATGTGGGTCGCGGCTTATCCGCTGGAAGACGGCCAGGCGCCGTTGGCTTACAGCATCGTATACAACGGCGCTTACCTGGTGCCTGAACTGACAATCTGCATGGCGCTGGCCGTTGCGATGGGGGACCGGATATATAAACAGATGAAGTGATTTTATGACATACAGCAGGGTCATCGATTTCCATACCCATACCTTCCCGGAGGCGATCGCTGCCCGCGCGGTGGCGCAGCTGAGCGCCGCTTCGCACACGAAAGCCTTCACCGACGGGACCGAAGCCGGCCTGTGCGCTTCCATGCGCAGGGCCGGCATTGACATGTCCGTGATCCTGCCGGTGGCGACGAACCCGCGCCAGGTGGTCAGGATCAACGACGCCTCCATGCGCATCAACGAGTGTATGGAGGAGACCGGGCTCCTCTCCTTTGGCTGCATGCACCCGGACTATGAGGATTGGCATCAGGAGCTGCGCCGCGTCAGCGAGGCGGGGATCCGCGGGATCAAGCTGCATCCGGTATACCAGAGCGTCGATTTCGACGATCCGCGCACGCTGCGCATCCTCAGCCGCTGCGCCGAACTGGGCCTGGCCGTGCTGGTCCACGCGGGACTGGACGTAGGTTTTCCGGGGGCCGTTCGCGTTTCGCCGCGGATGATCCTGCACGCGCTGCGCGAGGTGGGGCCGATGACGCTGATCCTCGCCCACATGGGCGGCTGGCGCTGCTGGGACGAGGTGCTGGACCTCCTGCCGCAGTGCGGCGCGTACATCGACACCTCGTTTTCCCTGGGCAGCATGACGCCCAACGGCGACGGCCATTACCGGGATGAGTCAGAGCTGCAGATGCTGGACGGGGCGCGCTTTATGGCCCTCGTCCGCGCCTTCGGGGCGGAAAGGGTACTGATCGGCACCGACAGCCCCTGGGCGGACCAGGCGGAGGCCCTCCGGCAGATACGGAGCCTTCCGCTGACTGACAAGGAACAGCGCCTGATCCTGCATGAAAACGCGGAAAGGCTGCTGGGGTTATAAAGGATTGGAAACAAAGCGGGATCGCCGCGGTATCGGGCCGCGCCGGTCCCGTTTATTTGTGCGTTTCCGGAAAGTACTCCTTGCTTTTTCAGCCTGACTAAGGTACAATAAAACTGGTTTGTTGTGTACCTTATGCAAATACAGAAACTTACAGGAAGAAGGATATATTATCATGGACAGGAAAGACCGTCGGGACGAAATCATTGAGCTTCAGAACCAGCTGATCCGCGCGCGCACGCACCAGAACCTGCTTCGGGTGGACGACGACCTGTGGGGCGTACGCCCGCCGGCAGCGCCGCAGACGCCGGCTGCGGCCCCGGAAGAACCCGAAACCGCCGTTGAAACGCCTGCCCGGCCTGAACAGGCGGACGGGGAGCATCCGGGTCTGCGCTGGGATCCGCCCGCGTTCCGGCTCCCGCGGTTCGAACAGTCAACGGACGAACTGATGCGCCTGATCCGTGAGAGCGCGGAGTCGCTGACGCAGATGACCAACGAACTGAACAGCAAGGAAAGCAAAGGCACGGGCGCCCTACCGGACATTCCGCTGGACGACGTACCGGTGCTCGACAGCCAGGTGCAGAAAAAGGAAGAAGCCCAGCCCGAAGCGCCCAAGGAGGAGCCGCCCGAAAACATCGAAGACCTGAAAAAGGAGCTTCACGGCTATATCGGCCTGGACGTGATCAAGGACGAGGTCGACAGCCTGATCAATTACGTGACCATCATGCAGCGCCGCAGGGAAGCGGGCCTGCCCGCGCCGGACATGAGCCTGCACATGGTCTTTTCCGGCAACCCCGGCACGGGCAAAACCATGATCGCCCGGCTAATGTCCCGCATCTACAAGAGCCTGGGCATCCTCTCCAGGGGCCACCTGGTGGAGACAGACCGCAGCGGTCTGGTGGCGGGCTACGTGGGCCAGACAGCCATCAAAACCAAGGAGGTCATCGACTCCGCGAAGGGCGGCGTGCTGTTCATTGACGAGGCCTATGCTCTCACCAACCGCGGCGGCGGGCAGGACTTCGGCCAGGAAGCCGTGGATACCCTGCTCAAGGCCATGGAGGATATGCGCGACGACCTGATCGTGATCGTGGCGGGCTACACCGAGCTCATGGAGCAGTTCGTCAACTCCAATCCCGGCCTCAAATCCCGCTTCAACCGCTTCATGTTCTTCCCGGACTATACCGTGGACGAGCTCATAGGCATATTCGACATGCGCTGTGAAAAGAGCGGCTACCGCCTGAAGGACGACGAGGCCCGGGAAGCCCTGAAGGCCCGTCTGGAAAAGGCCAGCGAGGACCTGAGCGCCTTCGGCAACGCCCGCGGCGTGCGCAACCTCTTTGAACGCGCCCTCTCCAGACAGGCCGACCGCCTGGCCGGATACGAGGAGATCACCAAAGAGGATCTGGAGACGCTGACCAGGGAAGATATAGAGAAGGCGTAATATAGTATAAGCATATTACTGGTATTCCTGAAATCATAACTGATTGCATGTAGCATTGTCAGCTTAGGCGCTTAGTTAGCAACAGCATTAGGAGGCAAAGCTTCTAATATGAATGTTACTTGTAAAATCTGTGGAGGTATAATCCAAGTCGACATAGGTACAACTTTTGCCGAGTGTGCTTATTGTGGAAATTTGAACACAATACCGCAGGTAAACACTTCTGACGAGCTTGTGTTATATCGAAAAGCTAATCGCCTGCGTTCACAATGCGATTTTGACAAAGCAGTTGTCTTATATGAACAATTACTGACAGATAATCCCAAAGATGCGGAAGCTCATTGGGGCAAGTCTTTATGCCGCTTTGG
>JBGUIY010000331.1:0-2336 GCA_045113475.1 Christensenellales bacterium
GCATGCAGTATATGATCGACAACTTTGAGTGCCTGGACAAGTCAAAGTTCGGGATGCACACCAATCGCAAATACTGCCCCCAGGTGGAAGTATCCGCCGGTTCCCTGGGCCACGGTCTCCCCATCGCCGTCGGCATGGCCCTGGCCGGGCGGAAACAGAAGGCTCCCTGGCGCGTCTTTGTCATGACCGGTGACGGCGAACTGGACGAGGGGACCAACTGGGAAGCCATCATGTCCGGCGGTCACTATCAGCTGGGGAATCTCACGCTGATCGTGGATAAGAACCAGCTTCAAATGACTGGGCCCACGGCAAAGGTCATGAACCACGACCCGCTGGATAAAAAGCTGGAAGCCTTCGGCTGGGACGTTCGGGTCATCAAGGACGGCAACGACATCCTTCAGGTTTGCCAGGCACTGGACGCCGTCCCCCAGGCGGACCCCATCACAAGGAAAAAGCCCATCGCCATCATCTGCAACACAGAAAAGGGCCATGGCGTGGATTTCATGGCCGGAAACGTCAAGTGGCACGGCGGCGGCCTCGGAACGGAAGATTATGAACACGCCATCCAATATGTTGAATCCGAATGGGAAAGGAGGAAGGCTTTATGGCGGTAAAATCCACTTTTGATTTCGATCAGATGCTTTCCAGCGCCCGGGAAGCCTATGCGGAGGAACTACTCCGCATGGCTGACGAAGGACTGGACTTCACCTTCACATACTCCGATAACGTCGCTCCCTCCTCCTCCGCCGGAAAGCTGGTAGCGAAATATCCGGACCGCTGCTTCAACTTCGGCATCGCGGAGCCGGACCAGGTAGGGGCTTCCTGCGGCATGGCGCTGGCCGGGGAGATCGTTTACGCCCAGGTCATGGGCCCCTTCCTCAGCCTTCGCAGCGCCGACCAGATCCACACCGATATTGCCTACAATGACGTGAACGTGCGTCTCATCGGCACCCATGCCGGCGTGACTGCCGGCGGCGGCCCTACCCACAACTGCATCGCGGACCTGGCCCTTTATCGGGCTATCCCCAATCTCATGGTCGTCGTTCCCGCGGACGCTGCCCAGTGCTGCAAGGCGATTCGCCAGTCCCACAGCTTCCACGGCCCCATGGTCATCCGCATCGACCGGGCCGGGATGCCTGCCGTATATGCGGACAACGACTATGAATTCACCTTCGGCAAGGCGATCCAGGTGCTGGACGGCACGGACATCACCATAATTTCCGCCGGCAGCCCTGTTTACTGGTCCATGATGGCGGCCAAGCGGCTTCAGGAACAGCATGGCATCAGCGTGCGCCTGATCGATATGCACACCATCAAGCCTTTGGATGTTGAAGCGGTTCTGAAGGCTGCCGGTGAGACCGGGAACGTCGTCACGGTGGAAGAACACTCCATAAATGGCGGCCTTGGTTCCGCCGTTGCGGAGTGCCTGCTGGAAAACGGTTTCTCCGGACGATTCAAGCGGATCGGGCTGCCGGATGAGTTTGCCGTTCTCGGTGAGACCGACGCCATCTATCACTATTACGGGCTGGACCCGGAAGGGATCGCCAACACGATTTTTGAACTCCTGACAAAATGATGCTTAGATGAAAGGCCGTGGGGTTTCCTGAACCCCACAGCCTTTTTCTATGTCTATCAGAGCGTGAAGGAAGTACGGAGCACTTTGGCGCCCGTGAGGACTGCCGTCCGTTCATCCGGCTGTCCCCCGCCGACCCAAAGGGTATAGCTGCCCTTTTCCACGGCCCGGCTGCCGTCCTCATGATAGGTGTAGAGGGCGTTAGCTTTGACTATTAGACTGATCTGCTTCTTTTCTCCGGGCTGTAAATCCACGCTTTCAATGCCGCAGAGATGCCAGCGTGGCTGCGTATCGTCGCCGCCGTCCCAGCGCACATAGGCTTGCACCACTTCCCTGCCCGCCATACTGCCGGTGTTCTTTACGGAAACATGGATTTCCACATCTTCTCCGCTGCTCACCTGAAGCCCGTCGTATTGGAAGCTCGTATAGCTCAGGCCATATCCGAAGGGATAGAGCGGTTCCCCGTCGAAATAGCGATAAGTGCGGTTCTTCATGGAATAATCCGTGAAAGCGGGAAGCTCTTCGACGCTGCGGTAGAAGGTGATCGGCAGCCTGCCGGAAGGACTGAATTTGCCGAAGAGCAGTTCGCCCACAGCCTGGCCGCCCAAAGCGCCGGGATACCAGGCCTGCACCAGCGCGCCGATCCGCGCATCATCTACATTGAGCGCGCTGCCGGAGAGAAGCACCACAGTCGTGGGCTTGCCGAGGGCCAGCACATCCTCCAACAGCTTACGCTGGTTGGAGGGCAGCAGGAGCGTTTTTT
>JBGUIY010000332.1:0-12299 GCA_045113475.1 Christensenellales bacterium
GGCGGTCCAGAGGCAACCCGTGCGCGTGATGCAGCCGCCATACCCGCGATATAATGATTCAAGTGATTTCGGGGGCCGTGTCCGTTATTCAGGAAGCTTTTAATGGCGGCCCGGGGGCCGCCGCTACAGAGCGCCTTTTGTGGTTGCAGAGATGTTACTTAATCTGAAAGAGTATCAAAACGCGTTTTTGTTGCCCGTTCTCCCTGGGAGATCATCTGAGATACGCTTCGGTAGCATACAGGATCTCCTGCAGCAGGGCGCGGCCGGCGGGGCGGAAAACCATGTTCTTGGGATATACGACGCAGACTTCAAACGGCAGCGCGGGAACGCCGTCCAGCAGCCCCAGTTTTTCCCTCTCCGCCATGCTCCGGAGCACGCAGGCGCAGCCCTGTCCGGCCAGCGCGCCGTTCAGTCCGGCCTGCAAAGACTGGACCTCCAGGATCATGCTGAACGCCGCGCCGTTCTGCTCCAGCCACCGGTCCTCCGCGGCGCGCAGCGGGGTGCCTGACGGCTGCATGAATATGCTGTCCGGACTTTCCGGACCTTCCGGCCTGACGACCACCAGTTCGTCCTTATAAATTACAATGTATTCCAGACCGGAAAGACGGCGGCCGGGAGAAATCAGGATCCCGATGCCTGTCCCGCCGGAAACAAAGGACGACAGGATCTTCTCCGTGCCGGCATAGAGGAAGCGCACCTGCATGTGCCGGTATTTCTCCCGGAAACCGGGCAGGATACGCTCAGAAAGCTGTTTTTCATACGGGTAATCCATATAGACCCGCAGCGTATTCTTTTCTTCCTCCAGCATGGCGCGCAGATCGGCTTCCAATTCGGATTCCAGATGGAGGATGTTCTGGGCGCTGTTGATGTAGATGCGCCCGGCTTCGGTCAGCGCCATTCCGTCCTTCTGCCGGACGAAGAGCGCCGTACCCATACTGTCCTCGATTTTTTTCAGATGCCGGGACAGTACCGGCTGTGTGAGGTAAAAACGCTCGGCCGCCCTGGAGACGGAATGCTCCTGGGCGATGGCGATGATGTATTCCAGGATCTTCGTATTCATTGCAGTTCCTCCGGCATGTAATCCCCCGGACTGAACTCCCGGACAATATTCATCAGGGTATCCGTCATGATCCGGACGCCATCGCCGAGCACGATATACTTGTTCATCAGATAAATCAGGTAGCGTTCCGGTCCGCTGAACACGTGGGCAGGCTCCGCAACGATGCAGTTGTAGGAATACGCCGGATTCTTCAGCCGGTAATACGAAAAGGCCGGATCGTTCCTGTAGCGCAGGAAGCCGATGCCGCAGCCGGTGCGGATGAGCTTGTTGATCATGTTGATATTCGGGGAGGAAACCGCCGCCGTGGGCCGGAAGCCCGCCTGCTCAAACAGGGGTTCCAGAACATGATAGGTCGAGGTGTCCGGCGTGGAACGGACGAATACCTCGTCCCGGAAGTCGTACAGGTCTGCCACCGGCAGGTCCTCAAAGGAGGACGCCTGTTTCGCCCTGGGATGATAAGCCGGCAAAGCGAGCACAAATTCGTCCCTCGACAAGGGAATGACCTGGAATTCAGGCAGTTTTTCGGCTTCCAGGCCGGTCAGCGCAAAAGAAACCAGCCCATCCTGCACCATTCTCCTCAAATCAAAGGAATAACCTTCATGAGGGATCAGCCGGATGCCCGGATACCGCCGGCTGAATTCCAGCGCGCATTCCGCCAGCAGCAGCGCGCCGGAATGCGCAGAGATGCCGACGTGCAGGTCCTGGTCCGGTCCGCGGTCCAGCTGCTGAATGGCGTTCTGCGCACGGCCGATTTCGTTCAGGATATCCATGGCGCCTTTCAGATAGCGCTTGCCCGCTTCCGTCAGATACAGTTTTTGCCTGTTTCTGAAAAACAAAGGCATTCCAACGTCCCGCTCCAGATCCGCCAGATAGCTGCTGAGGGCCTGCTGGGACACACTCAGGTGGCGGGAAGCGGAAGAAAGGCTCCCATAAGATGCAATCGCGACATAATAGGAAAGCTGATCCAGATTCACAGCGATCACCAACCTACAACTTTTGAGCATATCATATACAAATAATCGGGAATTGTCAATCCGCTTCTATAACAGTATGATGATGATGTCCAAAGCACCGTATCCCATACCCATTACAACCGAACACAGAAAGGAAGTAACAACACATGAAGAAGTTCCTTGCTATCCTGCTCGTTTCCGTACTGTGCCTGGCTCTGGCCGTTCCCGCGATGGCCGACGCCTGGAAAGCCGGCGACACCGTGTATTTCCACGTTAACGCCAAGGCCGGCGGCGGCACCGACCTGTACACCCGTTATCTGACCCAGGCCCTGGCTGAAGTGTGCCCCGGCGTCAACTTCGTCGTCAACAACTATGAGACCAGCGAAGTCGGCATGGCCACCGTCGTCAACGCCAAGCCCGACGGCTACAATCTGGGCACCTGCCACGGCGGTGCCATCATCCAGTGGTACACCGGTTCCTCCAACATCAACCTGAAGGATCAGGCCAAGATCGTCGGCATCATGAACCTCGGCGGCCCGCAGGCCATCATCGCCGGCAAGGACGCTCCCTACAAGAACTTCACCGAACTGGCCGAATACCTCAAGGCCAACCCCGGCTACGTCATGATCGGCTGCTCCCTGGGCGGCACCACCCAGATGATCTTCACCTCCTTCGTCGAAGCCATCGCCGGCGACAAGGACCTGGCCATGTACGTGCAGTGCGCTTCCGAAGCCGACAAACTGACCAACGTCGCCTCCGGCTCCATCGACATCGCCAACTGCTCCATCCCCAACGCCCTGTCCTATGAAGCGGACGGCCGCCTGACCATCCTGGGCACCATCGGCCCCAAGATGTCCACCATCCCTGCCATGAGCGAGCTGCTGGGCGCCGAACTGGGCAGCCAGTATGCCTCCGGCCCCGAACAGGGCGTCGAATCCGCCACCTGGGACAGCAACTACTATGTGTACGCTCCCGCCGGCACTCCTGACGAAGTCTGCCAGGCCATCAACGAAGCCATCTGCAAGGCCAGCGAAGCTGCCTCCTACATCGCGGGCAACAAGGCCATGGCGACCTTCGTGGCTCCCGTGAACTACGAAGATACCCAGGCTGCGTTCAACACCGAGTGGGAATTCCTGGACGGCCTGGTAGACGGTCTGGGCCTGAAGACCCGCTGAATCATCCGCTGAGAAACAATCCTATAACGGCCCGGCAACGGCATTGTTGCCGGGCCGCTTTCCTAAGAAAACAACAACGGGAGGCTGTCTCCGATGAAGAGAATCAACCGAACTTATGTGATGGGCGTCCTGTGCCTGCTGCTGTCCGCGTGGATCGTATGGCAGACAGGCAACGTGCCTACGCGCCTGGTGGCGCGGGAGCCGGGTCCCCGCTTCTTCCCCTACATCTCCGCGGGCGGCATTGCCCTGTTCGCCATCCTGTCCATGATTTTTGACGGCCCCAAGGAAGCCAAGAAGGGCAACAAGCCCTACCTGGACAAAGCGGGGTGGATCCGCCTGGGCGTCATCATGGCGGAAACCGTGGTCTTTGCCCTGAGCATGAAGTTCCTGGGTTTCTGGATCACCTCCATGGCGGGTATGTTCATGTTCATCTGGACGCTGAAAGGCAAAAAGAAGATCAACCTGGTATTTGCCATTCTGCTGTGCATCGGCCTGGGTTCCCTGTGCTATTTCGGCTTTACCCAGGGCTTCCACATCCCGCTGCCCAAGGGCGAACTCTGGGATGCCATCGGCATCACCATGCCGTAAGGGAGGGAACAGAATATGCAATCCTATATTGAAGCGCTGGGCATTCTCCTCCAGCCCACCAATTTCATCATGATGTACGTATGCTGCCTGGTCGGCTGCGTACTGGGCGCCATTCCCGGCCTGTCCGGCGGCCTGGGCATCACCCTGATCCTGCCCCTGACCTTCGCCCTGACCAAGGAACTGAGTTTCTCCATGCTGGTCGGCATGTACGTGGGCGGCGTCAGCGGCTCCTTCATCGCTGCCGTGCTGGTCGGCATCCCCGGCTCCGCCGCTTCCATCGGCACCTGCTACGACGGCTATCCCATGACCAAGAACGGCCAGGCCGCCAAAGCGCTGTCCATCGGCATCACCGGTTCCTTCATCGGCACGGTGGTCTCCATCATCGTGGCCATGCTGTGCTCCGGCGCGATCGCCGACATCGCCCTGCAGCTCGGGCCCTGGGAATATTTCTCCCTGTGCCTGATGGCCATCACCATGGTGGTCGGCCTCAGCAACGGTTCCATTTACAAGGGCCTCCTGTCCGCCTTCATCGGCTTCTTCCTGGCCATGATCGGCGCGGACAAGGTCACCAACCAGCTGCGCTTCACCTTCGGCAACACCAACCTGTTCGGCGGCATCAACATGATCTGCCTCCTGATGGGCACCTTCGCCCTGCAGCAGGTAGCCACGGCTTACGCCAAGGGCCAGCAGGAAATGCCCCCGGTGGACACGAAATCCCTGAAGGGCTTCGGCCTGACGCTGAAGGACTTCACCTCCAATCTCAAAACGATCATCGTATCCCTGGTCATCGGCCTGTTCATCGGCTTCCTGCCCGGCATGGGCAGCGGCATCAGCAACCTGATCGCCTACGGCCAGGCCAAAAAGATGGACAAGCATCCCGAAAAGTTCGGTACCGGCTATGATCCCGGCATCTGGGCCACCGAGGTTTCCAACAACGCCGGCGTGGGCGGCGCGCTGATCCCCATGATCTCCCTGGGCATCCCCGGCGACGCCACCACCGTGCTGCTGCTCTCCGCCATGACCATCAAAGGCCTGACGGCCGGCCCCATGTTTATCAAGACCAATCCCGTGGTCGCCGCCCTGATCTTCCTGATCGTGCTGGTGAGCGCCATCCTGATCTTCTTCACCGAGCTGGGCACCAAGCGCTGGTTCCCCTATTTGCTCAAAGCGCCTTACCACTACCTGTTCAGCGCCATCATGATGATCTGCTTCATGGGCGCCTTCACCGCCAACACCAGCATGTTCAGCGTCTACCTGATGATCGGCTTCGGCCTGCTGGGCGTCGTGATGGATATGTTCGGAATGCCCATGACGCCCCTCATGCTGGCCTTCATCCTGGGGCCCAAGATCGAGGAGTATTTCCGCACCGGCGTATCCTATGCCCGCGGCGATTATACCCGCTTCCTGACCCGCCCCATCTCCCTGATCTTCATCCTGATCGCCGTATACAGCGTGGTCGGACCCATCATCACCAAGGCCATCAAGAACCGCCGTGCCGCCAAAAAGGGCAGCGCGCAGTAAAGGTGAAACATGCCGTTAACGAATGAGCAGAAGCAGGCGCTGTTAGCCGTGCTGAACCGCACCGGCGGGCAGCACGAGGTCATGAAACAGGCGCTTACCGTTCCCGCGAAATACCGGGAAAAGCTGGACCGGGCCGAGCGGCAGGAGCACCTGCTCGCTTTCGAAGGCATGCCGGCGGTGCGCGTCATCGTTACCCGCGATCCCGGACGCGCGGAAAACTGCCCGCTGCACGTCAACTTCCACGGAGGCGGCTTCATCTTCCCCCAGGACGGGGATGACGACCTGTACTGTGCCAATGTGGCGCTGGGGATACACGGCATCGTAGTGGATGTGGATTATGCCTGCTCCGATACCGATCCCTACCCGGCCGCTGTGCACCAGGCATACGCTGTCACCCGGTGGGCCGCGGAACACTGCACCGAATGGGGCGCGGATACCAGGCGCATCTCTGTCGGCGGCCACAGCGCCGGCGGGAACCTGGCCGCGGTTACGGCCATGGAAGCGCTGCGCACCGGTGAGCTGCACTTCAACCTGGTGGTGATGGACTATGCCGCCAACGACAATTACTTCGTACTTGAAGGCGAGGAAAACATCCGCAGCCGCGCTTTCTCCCTGCTCTATACGGACGGGGACGAGGAACTGCTGAAGGATCCTTCCGTTTCCCCCGTGTTTGCCTCCGTGGATCAGCTCAGGGGCTTCCCGCCCGCGCTGATCGTGGAAGCAGGCCTGTGCCCCTTCGTCGACGCGAACAGGAGATTCGGCTCTTTACTGGAAAAAGCCGGTACGCCCGTTCGCTATGTGCGCTATCCCGAAAGCCGGCACGGCTTTACGGTGCGCATGAACGGCGACTGGCAGGATGCGCAGCAGGTGATCATTGACGCGATCAACGCCGCGGCGCCCCTTGCATAAATGCACACCGCCGCCTGTCTCCCTGCGGGATAGGCGGCGTATCTTCAGGAGGTTATATCCATGCCGCTGACCCCCGAACTGCGCGCCAGAATGGCGCGCGATATGCTCAGCAACCGTAAATTCGACGGCGATACCGACATCCCGGATGAATGCCGCGCCTTTATCGGCCTGGCAGACATGGAGACCGTGGAACGCCCCGCCGTCTGCGGCTGGCCCTACAAACTGTATGTCTTCACCCCGAAAAACAGGCAGCCGGGCTGTCCTTTGCACATCAATATCCACGGCGGCGGCTGGCTGATCGGCCACATGCCCAACGATACCCTGTGGTGCGCCTGGCTGGCGGACCAGATCGGCGGCGGCGTGGTGGACGTGGACTATACCACCACCGAGTTCGCGTCCTTCCCCGTGCCGCTGGAGCAGTGCATGGACGCAGCCCGCTATGTCTTCGGCAGCCTCGAAAAATGGGGCTGCGACCCGAACCGGGTCTCCTGCGGCGGATACTCCGCCGGCGGGCAGCTGACCATGAGCATCGCCGCCGTCTCCCGCATGCGGGATGAGCCGCTGCCCTTCTGCCTGCTGGTGAACGGCTACGGTCCCAGCGACGTGCGCTATGACCCGGCGGAGATCGCGAACGTGCCGGAATACTGGAAAACGCAGCAATACCGCAACGCCGGTTTCGGCGTGCTGATGAGCGACGAAAATGCCGCGCTGATGGCAGACCCCATGATCGATTTCATGATGGCGCCGGAAGAAGCATTATCTTCCCTCCCGCCCACCATGATCCTCGGCGGCTCTAAATGCCCCTTCCGCTTCCAGAATCTGGATCAGGGCAGGCGGCTGGCCGAACTGGGCGTGGAAGTCACCATGAAGATCTTCCCAGGCGCGGTACACGGCTTCATCCCGCATTTCATGCCCTGCTGGAAAGAGGCGGCCGCCATGATCGTAAAAGCCATCCGGAACACCAGCCTGTAAAAACGTGAAAGGAACCGACAGACATGCGCATCGTGATCGATCCCGGCAAGGAGCGCCGGACCATCAACTTTATCGATAATATCTGCTTCTCCCACGTAAAGGACCTGGAGGGCAAACCCCTGGACCTGTACATGTCCCTGATGGTACAGAACGGCAACAGCGAAATGCGCCTGGCTTCCGGGCGGGACGACGAGGTCTCCACCGGGCTGCAGCCCCTGATCGTATGGATCAATGGCGCCGGCTGGCGCAAGTGCGACAAAAACCTGATGGCTGCCGAAATGGAATTCTTCGCCGAGCACGGCTATGCCGTGGCCTGCATCCAGTACCGGCATTCCGGCGAGGGCAGCTTCCCCGCCCAGCTGATCGACGTCAAAACCGCCGTGCGCTTCCTGCGCGCCCATGCCGCGCAGTACGGCATCGATCCGACCCGCATCGCCACCATGGGCCGCTCGGCCGGCGGGCATCTGTCCGCCTGGATGGCCATGAACACCGACGGCTTCGACAGCGAAGAATGGGCTGGCGAATCCTCCGGGGTACAGGCGGCAGTGGACTTTTTCGGTCCGGTGGACGTCAAGACCTGCAACCTGATCGAAATCGAAAACTTCAAGAACCCGAACCACAGGTGGCACAGGATCGAGGAAACCCACGGCGGCGCACTGCTGGGCGGCGATCCCGCCACCATGGTGGAACGCAGCGACTCAGCCAGTCCCATTTTCCACATCAGTGAAAAGACCGCCCCGATCATCATCCTGCACGGCGATCAGGACCCGCTGGTGCCCGTTTCCATGAGCGAAGACTTCTATGACCGGCTGGAAAAAGCCGGGCTGGCCGACCAGAGCGAACTGTATATCGTCAAAAATGGCGGCCACGGCACCCGGGAGCTGTTCCAGACCGAATGCAAGCAGCTGGTGCTGGATTTCCTGGACAGATATCTGAAAAAGTGAGAGGCGCAGTATGAAAGAGTTCAGCAAGAAACCCATTCTGGAAATCCTGGTACAAACCGACCCCGAGGGCACGGTAGAATTTGAGAGCGAGATCGGCCACGTGAAAATGATCCCCTTCAAGGGCACGGTGCAGAGCGAGATCTTCAACGGCATCGTGGAGCCCTGCGGCGTGGACACCCAGGTCACCAACCAGAACGACGTCAGACACATGTCGGCCCGGTACATGCTCACCGGCCATGACTGCCAGGGACAGCCCTGCCATATCTATGTGGAAAACAACGCCTGGTTCACCGACGGCAACCGGCCGCGCCCCTTCCGCACCGTTCCCACCTTCATCACCGATTCCAAAGCGCTGGCCCCCATCCTGCACCGGAATCACTTTGTCGGCCAGGGTCTGCGGGACGAGCAGGGCCTGTGGATCCGTTTCTTCGAGCTTGAAGAAGAGAAAGAATAACTGAAGGCCGCTATGCAGCCCGCCTTCCCCCGGATCGGGGGAGGGCTTTTGTTTTTCCTCACAGATCAAATAAGCTTGTATTATCAAGTAATTTATAAATGCTTTTGGCTCGATGAGGTCAGCTGGCAAAGGCAGCAATAGAACCGCCACCTTTCGGCGAAAATGCTGTTTCGATAACGAACACAACCCTAACCATCATTACTGGATCATCGTGTCACGGTTATGGCGGTCCAGGGGCCGCCGCTACACTGTATATCTTTTGAGATTGAGATAACAAGCATGACACGAATCATATTCACTTATATCATCCTGTTTTTGAGTATGGTTTGCCATCAACTCCTGTTGCATCACAAATGTTATTGGAGCATATAAATGCATGCTTTCATGTTCGTCCGTTTTGTGTTATGCTGTCACTGCCGCTATTGAAGGTGGCAAAGGAGCGATTCGCATGTATAAGGGCATTCAGGAACTCAAAGAACAGATCGCGAAGGCGGATGCCATCATGATCGGTGCGGGAGCGGGGCTTTCCACAGCTGCCGGATTTGTTTACAACGGGGAAAGGTTCGAAAAGTACTTCAGCGATTTCGGACGCAAGTACGGTTTCCGGGATATGTATTCCGGGGGATTCTATCCGTATGAAACCCAGGAGGAGTTCTGGGCGTACTGGAGCCGGTATATCTGGATCAACCGCTATATGGACGCGCCTGAGAGCACCTACGCGGATCTGTTCCGCCTGGTGAAGGACAGGGATTACTTCGTGCTGACCACCAACGTGGATCACTGTTTCCAGAAGGCCGGCTTCGATAAAAAGCGCCTGTTCTACACCCAGGGCGACTACGGTCTGTTCCAGTGCAGCAAGCCCTGCTGCAGGAAGACCTGGGATAATGAGGCCATGGTCAGGGAGATGGTGCTCTCGCAGGGGTTCGGCCTCGGTGAACACAATGAGCTGGTGCTGCCTGAAGGCAGAATTGCTTCCATGGCGATCCCCTCCGGGCTGCTTCCCAAGTGCCCTAACTGCGGACGCCCCCTGACCATGAACCTGCGCTCAGACGACAGATTCGTGGAGGACGAGGGCTGGCAGAAGGCAGCGGCAGCATACGAGACGTGGCTGGCCGCCCACCAAGGCCAGCGGGTGGTTTACCTGGAAATCGGCGTGGGCCACAACACCCCCGGCATCATCAAATACAACTTCTGGCAGCACGTTTACGAGAATCAGAAGGCCACATATGCCTGTCTGAACATGGCGGAAGAGCCCATTCCCGAAGAGATCGGGGACCAGTCTGTCCTCCTCGTCGGGGATTCCGCCAGGATCATCCGGGATCTGCTCGCATGATCATCAACACCGGCCAGCGCACGGATATCCCGGCCTTCTATTCCGAATGGTTCGTGAACCGGCTGAAGGCGGGTTTTGTGCTGGTGCGCAATCCGTACGATCCCCGAAGCGTCACGCGGTACCGGCTGACGCCGGACGTGGTGGACCTGATCGGCTTCTGTACCAAGAATCCCGCGCCCATGCTGCCGCATATGGATCTGCTGCGTCCTTTCGGGCAGTACTGGTTCGTGACCGTGACGCCTTACGGAAAAGAGATCGAACCGCACGTACCGAACAAGCTGCAGGTGCTGGACAGCTTCAGGCGCCTGTCCGATATCGTCGGCACCGACAGCATGGGCTGGCGGTACGATCCCGTCTTCATCAGCGACCGGTACCCCGTCGACAGGCATATCAAAGCGTTTGAGTACATGGCGAAAACGCTGTCCGGATATACGCAGACCGCGGTCATCAGCTTTATCGACCTGTATGAAAAGACCCGGCGCAATTTCCCGGAAGCGCGGGCCGTGACCCAGGAACAGCGGCTGACACTGGGCAAAGCCTTCGTCGACATCGGCAGGCAGTACGGCATGACGGTCCGCCCCTGCGCGGAAGGCAGCGAGCTGGCCCGGTTCGGCGCGGACTGCAGCGGCTGCATGACCGTCTCCACTTACGAGAAAGCGCTCCACCAGCGGCTGAAGGTGCCGGCGAAGCCCCCGGCGCGGAAAGAATGCGCCTGTTATCTGGGCGGGGACATCGGGGCGTACAACACCTGCGGCCATCTGTGCCGGTACTGCTACGCGAATTACGACGCGGACACCGTACGCAGGAACATGGCGGCGCACGATCCATCATCGCCCCTGCTGACCGGCCATCTGACGCCGGACGACCGGGTGCATGAGGCCCGGCAGGAAAGCTGGATCGACCCGCAGATCGTCATGGATCTTTGAAACCTTATTCGCAAAACCGCCTGTGAAAGCCGGATATCAACAATTTGCTTGCATTCCAGCGCTTTTGTGTGTATAATATGCGCTGTGCCAATCAGCCGGGCCCTTCGCCCGGCTATTGTGTGTGAAAATGCCATTTATTGGTGTGATATAATGAAAACCAGAGAGGAGCAACCGGATATGAGTGAACAGATCGAACAGGGAAAGCGCATCGTCGTATCTCCCGAAGGCATGGAAAAACTGAAGCAGCAGCTGCATTATCTGGAAAACGTGCGCAGGCCCCAGGTGGCGGAGCAGATCAGCATCGCCCGCGGTTACGGCGACCTGAGTGAAAACGCGGAATACGACGCCGCGAAGAACGAACAGTCCAAGCTGGAAGCCGAGATCCAGGAGCTGACCATGACCATCGCCACGGCGATCGTGATGGACGACCAGAACGTCACCACCGACAATGTGGGCATCGGCACCACCGTGACGGTCCGCTGCGTGGATTCCAGCGACGCCGACCTGTACGAAGTCGGCGAGGAATCGGCTTACACCATCGTCGGCGCCCGCGAGAGCGACCCGGCCAAGGGCCTGATCTCCAACGACTCCGCCATCGGTGCGGCGCTGCTGGGCAAATCCGTCGGCGACACCGTGAAGGTGCTCCTGCCGGAAGACCAGTTTGTCACGTTCGCACTGAAGAGCATCGAAGCGAGAAAGTAAGGTACATATGGCAAACGCAGAAAACCGTCCCGCGACGCCTCCCCTGTCCGAACAGGAGCAGATCCGCCGCGCAAAGCTGCAGACCCTGTTCGATCAGGGCGAAAGCCCCTATATCCTGACCAAATATCCGGTAGACGCGCATTCCGCCGAGATCAAAGACAGCTTTGAAGAGTATGAAGGCAAGACCGTCTGCATCGCCGGCCGCATGACCAGCCGCCGGATCATGGGTAAGGCCTCCTTCGGCCACCTGCTGGACAGCCGGGGAGACATCCAGGCCTACGTCAAACGCGACGACGTCGGCGCGGACGAGTACATGAAGTTCAAATCCTGGGACATCGGCGACGTGATCGGCGTCAAGGGCTTCGTCTTCAAGACCCAGACGGGCGAGATCTCCGTTCACGCGCAGGAGATCACCCTGCTCAGCAAATGCCTGAAGCCCCTGCCCGAGAAGTTCCACGGCCTGCAGGACCAGGATCTCAGGTACCGCCAGCGCTATCTGGACATGATCGTGAATCCCGAGGTGCGCGATACCTTCATCAAGCGCTCCCAGGTCATCAGCGCGATCCGTACCTTCCTGAACGAGCGCGGCTTCCTGGAGGTGGAGACCCCGGTTCTGCACACCCAGGCGGGCGGCGCGGCGGCGCGGCCCTTCATCACGCACCACAACACACTGGACATCGACATGTACCTGCGCATCGCCCTGGAGCTGCACCTGAAGCGGCTGATTGTGGGCGGCTTTGAGCGCGTGTACGAGATCGGCCG
>JBGUIY010000333.1:0-19483 GCA_045113475.1 Christensenellales bacterium
AGTGACTCATTATCATAGTTTCCCTGATTGCATTCATTATCAAAGTTACGTGTATCCATAACAGTGGCGGCGCAGGCGCCGCCGCTACAATATCCATTATCCGGAAACACATACGCCTGGCGCGATATGCCATAACGTGATATGCAATAAATAACAGCCGGACTGCCCGATGGGCACAGCCCGGCTGCTGCGTATTGACTTTGGCTTACTTCATCAGATTGTCGACGATGTGGTCCGCCGCGGCGCGTCCGTAGACACCGCAGTTGAGCAGCATGGTGCCGCATCCGAAGTAGTTGATGTTGGTCACCTGCGCGCTGGCCACAGCGCCGGCGGCATACAGGCCGGGGATGGGCTGGCCGTTGGTGTCGATGACCTGGGCAAACTCGTTGATGCGGGCGCCGTTGTAGCCGTCCGTGCAGATCATGGGCATTCTCAGCAGGTAGTAAGGCGCTTCGATCTTGACCAGGTACTGGGGATCCTTGCCGAAGTCCTCGTCCACGCCCTTGTCGCACAGCTCGTTGTAGCGCTCAACGGTCGCCTTCAGCACTTCGGGATCGAAGCCTACGTGGGTCGCCAGGGCCTCAATGGTGTCTTCCTTGTAGCCGAAGTCGTCGCCGTTGTGGGTCTTGGTGGTCAGGCCCAGGCGGGTCATGATGGGATACTTGTCGGCGGTCGCCTGGCCGTAGACGCAGTAGCCCTCATGATAGCCTTCCTCATAGTTGATCTTGGTGTATTCGAAGGTGAAGTCGTCCTCGGAGACGATGCGCTTGCCGGCGCCGTCCACGGACAGCACTTCGCAGTTGGGGATGGTGGGGGACTCGGGGATCAGCTCGGGGAACTCGGTCCAGCCCTGGCCGTAGAAGTAGTACATCATGGCGATGTAGTCGATCTGGATCATGTCCGCGCCGGCCTTTTCCAGCATGTTGTAGCCGGAGCCGTCGCCGCTGCCGACCAGGATCTCGATGTTGTCCATCTTCGGGTTCAGGCGGGCCAGCATTTCGGGATTCGCGGAGTAGGAGCCGGTGGCGACCAGGACGCCCTTGCCCTTGACGGTGATGTCGTCGCCGCCCTTGGTGGTGGCGTGCACGCCGATGTAGCGGCCGTTTTCATCCTGGATCAGGCTGTCGACGGTGGTGCCCAGCAGGATCTCCACGCCCTTCTTGCGGGCAGAATTGACCAGGGCGTTGGTCAGGCCGGAGCCGGAGCCCTTGGAGATGTGGCCGCGCTTGGTGGCGCGGACGCCCTTGTTGGATACGTTGACCAGCGAGCCGACTTCCCAGCCGTTGTCCAGCAGGAAGTTGTTGAGGCTGGTGGATTCGAAGACCATCTTCTTCAGGACCACCGGATCCAGCGCCGGCTCGTCCTTGTACAGGGAGTAGATGTCGTCATAGAAGGCTTCCACGGTGTCTTCGATGCCGGCTTCCTTCTGGGCCTTGGTGGCAGCGCCCATGACCTCGCCGACGGAGCGGCTGGTGGAGTTGGAGAACACGTCCTGGGCCTCGCAGACGATGACCTTCGCGCCGCGGTCCACCGCTTCGATGGCGCAGGAGAGGCCGGCCATGCCGGCGCCGACGACCACGACGTCGGTCTCATAGGTCTTGGTCTCAGGCACATAGGCGGGCAGTGTGCGGGCCTTCAGGGCCGCGGGATCGCCGCCGGCCTGCTCGATGCACTGATCCAGCGCGTTCAGGAAAGCGCGGGAGGATACGGTCGCGCCGGAGAGTGCGTCCACCGCGGTGGACTGGTTTTCCACGATCTTCTTGGCCAGCTCTTCGAAGGCGATGCCGCCGATGACCTGGGTGTCAGTGTACTTGGGCACGGTGATGCTCTCGATCTTGTTGTCCTTGAAGGTGGCTTCGAGGGTCATTTCACCCACGTTGACCAGGCCTTCCAGGTCGATCAGGGAGGGCACGGTAGCGGTGTAGGTGCCGTCCTTCAGCGTGGTTTCCTTGGAAACCTCCTTCGTGCCGCCGGCCAGGGCCGCATCCACGACTTCCTTGATGGCGGAGCAGGTGTAGGTCGCGCCGGTGTGGACGTCCACGTCGGCAGCGCTGCCCGCTTCAACGACGGCGGTGATGTACTTTTCGACGCTGGCTTCACGGGTGACGCCGATGGCGGAGTAGGTTTCGCCGGAATCGTCCACTTTGAGGCCGACGACCTTGCCGTTTTCCAGATCGACCATGACCTTGACCTGGCTGCCAAAGCCCTGGGCGCTGCTTTCAAAGTAAACAGGCTCGGAAGCGGCGAAAGACGCCATGCCCAGTACCATGCTCAATACAAGCAGCAGGGAAAGAGACTTGCGCATAGGGTATTCCTCCTTTTTTGTTGAACCATCGGGAGCCCGATGGCAGGCATTTGGGACGGTTCCATTGTAAAATATCCGGAAAACAAAGTCAAGGCCGTTGGCCGGACTGAAAACGTTTTAGATTTTGAGATGATTATTTGGCAGCCGGTTTGGGCGGTGACGCTCCGGCATAAAGAAGTTGAAATCGGTGCGTCGGAGGATGTATAATAGTGACGGCCGTATCCGCGGCCGTCCATGCTTGCCGTTCTGGAGGTCCCTCTTGCGCCTGACTGCCCTCAAGCTGAAGAACTTCCGTTCTTACGGGAACATCACACTGACACCGCCCAGCGGGATCACCGTCATCGCCGGAGAAAACGGCGCGGGAAAGACGAACCTGCTGGAGGCGGTGCATTTGTGCTGCCTGGGGCGCTCCCACCGCACCAACGACGACGCGGACATGATCATGAGCGGCACGGAGACCGCGGCCGTCCAGCTGACCGTCGAGCGCCGGGACGGGCGTCATGATACGGGGGTCAGGCTCTTTCACGCCCAGCGGCGGAAGAAGATCTGCTATGTGAACGGCAAGACCGCCCAGCGCATCGGCGACCTGATGGGCCATGCCACCTGCGTGATCTTCAGCCCGGAGGACCTGGGCTTGGTGCAGGACGGGCCCAACGTGCGCAGGCGCTATCTGGACATGCTGCTGAGCCAGCTCCAGCCGGCGTATTTTTTCACCCTGCAGCAGTACACCACCGCCCTGCGCCAGCGCAACGCCCTGCTCAAGCAGCCGGAGAGCCCGCAGCTCAGCGCCCAGCTGGATGTGTGGGACGAGCAGCTGGCCCAGACCGCTGCGCCGCTGACCCGCCTGCGGGCGCAGATGAGCGAGCGCCTGAGCGCCATGGCGGCCACGCATTACCGCGCCATCAGCGGCCGGGAGGAAGAAGCGCTCCGCATCCGGTATATGACCCAGCTGACGGAGGCAGACCTCTCCCAGCAGATGCTGCGACTGCTGCAGGCGCGCAGGCACGACGATTTCCGCCGGCTTTCCACCTCTGTGGGGCCTCACCGGGACGACCTGCTGCTGACCCTCAGCGGAGAGAGCCTGCAGTCCTACGCCTCCCAGGGGCAGAGCCGCACGGCAGCCCTCAGCATGAAGCTGGCGGCCTTCGACCTGCTGACTGAGGAACAGGGCGAGCCGCCCCTCCTGCTGCTGGACGACGTGCTGAGCGAGCTGGATCCCCTGCGCCGGCGCCGCCTGATCGACCGCATCCGCGGGGCCCAGGCCCTGCTGACCTGCACGGACGTTTCGGACCTGAACGGCGCGGAGCCGAACTGCATCCTGCACGTCGGCCACGGGACTGTCACGGAATAAAACGGAAAGGGATGGACGCATGGATCCGAAGCTGTTCACACAGGCGGTCGTCAAGTTTCTGAGCGGCCTGGCGCTGGCCGGGGCGCTGCTGTTTGTGCCGGCGGGGACGCTGGGGTACTGGCAGGCCTGGCTGCTGATCGGGATCCTGTTCGTGCCCATGTTTATTGCCGGACTGGTGATGATGAAGAAGTGCCCGGATCTGCTGCGGAAGCGGCTGAACGTCCGGGAAGAGCAGGCGGAGCAGAAAACGGTGATCCTGCTGAGCGGGCTGATGTTCCTGGCGGCGTTCGTCGCGGCGGGCCTGAATTACCGGTTCAACTGGCTGGTGCTGCCGTCCTGGGTGTCCTGGGCGTCGGCGGCTGTGTTCCTGCTGGCCTACGCGCTGTATGCAGAGGTGCTGCGGGAGAACGCCTACCTGTCCCGGACGGTGGAGGTGCAGGAAAACCAGAAGGTCATCGACACCGGGCTGTACGGCGTCGTCCGACATCCCATGTACATGACCACGCTGCTCCTGTTCCTGGCGATGCCGCTGATCCTGGGCTCGGCGATCTCTTTCGTGATCACGCTGGCCTATATCCCCATCATCGCGAAACGCATCCGCAACGAGGAGGAAGTGCTGGAACGCGGCCTGGCAGGGTATGCTGAATACAAACAGCGGGTCAGGTACAAGGTGATCCCGTTCATTTGGTGAATCATATGAAGTTCAGGCCGCTGGGCAACATGCGCCGCGGCTTTTTAAATGGAATGAACCGCCAGAAAACGCTTGCGGGGCGGCGGCAATTCCTGTATAATCATCGTGGTGAAAAATCGGGTTCGGAGGTGTGCGGAGTGAAAAGGTGTATGGGTCTGCTGATCCTGACTGTGCTGCTCTGCCTGCTGTGCGCCGGCACGGAAGAAGCAGGTTTTTCCGCGGCCATTCCATATGCCGCTGCCGAAAACCTGACGGGCAGTGAGAATACGCTTCCCGATAATATTGAGCGCATCGAATCCCAGGCGTTTACAGGCGCTCCTCTGGAACGCGTCTTACTTCCGAGATCGTTGAAATACATCGCGGACGACGCTTTCGACGAAAGCGTCCGCTTCATCGTATATGCCGACTCCTATGCCGCGTCCTGGGCGCCGTTTGACCGGATTGACGAGGTCATCGGCGGGGAACCGGAGGACTGGCATGATGTCCTCACATGGGTAACCGAGCCTGAAGAAGATCCCCGGATCGCCGTCATCACAGGATATCTGGGCAATCAGGAGACCGTTTATCTGCCGGATACCCTGGACGGCGTACCGGTCTGCCGGATCGCGGACGAGGCATTTTTGGGTAAACCGATCACACACATCCGCTTCCCTGCCCAGCTGCAGGATATCGGCAATCAAGCCTTCGGCGGCTGCACCCAACTGTTGGAGGTCAGGATCCCGGATTCGGTCACGGTGATCGGGGGAGGGGCTTTCGACGGATGTACGGCTTTGAGGAGAGTCGTACTGCCGGCTTTGGTGGAAAATGTCAGTGTGCCGATATTCAAAAACTGTGTTGCCCTGAAAGAAGTGACCATGAGTGTTGCGCTTCAGGGAAACGGTACAGAGGTTTTCATGAATTGCCCGAACGTGGAAACGATCCACTATCTTTCCGGAAGTACAGGGATATTTAATTTGAAGGTGGGAAACAGCCCCAGCTGTCTGGAATACCAAAGCAAGCGTTCGCTGACGACTGTCGACTTTGGCGAAGGAATAACAGTGATTGGCGACAGTGCGTTTATGTATCCCCGTTATGAGTATGAAAACGACTGCTTTGTCCTGACTGCGCTGCGTCTGCCGTCCACGCTCAAAACCATCGGTACAGCTGCATTCTATGGGCTGAGGTATCTGACGGATGTGACCCTGCCTGCCGGACTGGAGATCCTCGACAGCGAGGCCTTTGCCTGGTGCAGCAGCCTGGTTCCGCCGGATGTGCCGGCATCGACTGTACAGGGGCAGAATGTTTTCTATGGCTGTATTGGCATGGAAGGCTCAGATGAGGGCGGTTCAGAAGGAGAATGAAGGCCTCAGAACAAGCAATCAGGTTCAATATATCAACGAATGAAAGGACGGGCATAGCATGAAGGCATTGTTTATCGGGGGGACGGGCACCATCAGCGCTGCCATCGTCAGGCGGCTGGTCAACGAACTGGGCTGGGAGGTCTGGCTGCTGAACCGCGGCAACCGGCAGAGCGCGGTTCCGGAAGGCATACACACCATCGTTGCGGATATCCATGACGAGGTGGATGTGGCGAAGAAGCTCGAAGGCATGACCTTCGACGTGGTCAGCGATTTCATCGGCTTTACCGTGGACGCGGTGGAGCGGGATTACCGGCTGTTCAGGGGCAGGACGAGGCAGTTCATGTACATCAGCTCCGCCTCGGCCTACCACAAGCCCGCCGCGAGCTACGTCATCACGGAGGGCACCACCCTCGCCAATCCCCACTGGCAGTACTCCCGGGACAAGATCGCCTGTGAGGAATTCCTCATGCGCAAATACCGGGAAGAGGGCTTCCCCGTCACTATCGTCCGCCCCAGCCATACCTATGACGAGCGCAGCATTCCCCTGGGCGTGCACGGCAAAAACGGCTCCTGGCAGGTCATCCGGCGCATGCTGGACGGCAAGCCGGTCATCATCCATGGCGACGGTACGTCCCTGTGGACGCTGACCTTCAACACGGACTTCGCCGTCGGCTACACCGGCCTGATGGGCAACCCCCATGCCATCGGCGAGGCTTTCCAGATCACCGGCGACGAAACGCTGACCTGGAACCAGATCTACCAGGCGATCGCGGACGCCCTGGGCGTGCCCCTGAAGCCCTATTATGTGGCCGCCTCCTACCTGGACGCGGTGGGCAAACCCTATGGTTACGATTTCGAGGGCGGCCTGATCGGGGACAAATCGGTCTCCGTGGTCTTTGACAACAGCAAGCTCAAGCGCGCCGTGCCGGAGATGCGCACCGCCGTGCGCTTCGATCAGGGCGTGCGCAGGGTGCTCGACTATGTGCTCTCGCATCCGGAAGAATGCCAGCGGCCGGATCCGGAGTTTGATGCGTGGTGCGACCGGGTCATCGCTGCGCTGGAAAAGTCCAAGGCGGACGTGTGATGGGACGCTGCCGCGCCCCGGAGGAAGGAGCTGAACGCCGCAAATGATCGATTCCCGCCTGCTGTCCGTGCTGACCGTGTATGAAACGGGCAGCTTTACCCGCGCGGCGGAACGGCTCAGCCTGTCGCAGCCCGCGGTCAGCCAGCATGTGCGGCAGCTGGAGAACGAGCTGCACGTGCATATCTTCGAACGGGTGCGCGGCACGCTCCGCGTGACCCGGGAGGGCGAGATCATCGTCAAGTACGCGCGGCGCATGCAGGCCCTGACCAACAATATGCAGGAGGCCTTGGCTTCCGAGCGTACCCAGGTCGCCAACCTGACCGTGGGCATCACCCATACGGCGGAAAGCAATTTCATCGCGGAGACGCTGGCAAGGTACGTGAGCCTCCGGGACGGCATGAGCATCAAAATGATCACCGCCACGGTCAGCGAGCTGTTCGAGGCCCTGAAAAACTACGAGCTGGATATGGCCATCGTGGAAGGCTCAGTCTCCGACCCGCGCTTCCACTCGGTAATGCTGGACACGGACTGCCTGGTGCTGGCGGTGGCGCCGGAGCACCCCCTGGCCCGGCGCACCATGGTCACCATCGAGGAGCTGAAGCGGGAAAAGCTGATCCTCCGGCTGCCGGATTCGGGCACCCGCAGCCTCTTCATTTCCGCGCTGGAGACCCATAATCTGCACCTGAACGATTTCAACGTGGTCCTGGAGATCGACAACATCGCCACCATCAAGGACCTGATCCGCCGCGGATTCGGCGTTTCCGTGCTGGCGCGCAGCGCCTGCATGGACGAGCTGGGCAAGAAAAAGATCGTGGCCCTGCCCATCGAAAACCTGACCATGATGCGCGAGATCAACCTGGTATACTCCCGCGACTTCGACCATCCGGAGCTGGTGCGGGACATCGTGCGCTGCTACAACGAGCAGAGCGGACAGAACGCCTGAGGAGATTTGAACGATGCTTTCCTTTGATGAGCTGATGGCCCGGTACGAGGCGCTGATCGATGCGCCGAATACCGTGGACGAGTCCTTTTACAACGGGGTTTACGAGCGCTGGACGAATCCGGTGCTGACGGCCGCCCACGTGCCGCCCTGCTGGATCTACGATGCCGATCCGGCGGCGAACCCGTACATGATGCAGCGCCTGGGGGTGAACGCCGTTTTCAACAGCGGCGCGATCCTGCTGGACGGCAAATTCACCCTGGTCGCCCGGGTGGAGGGCGCGGACCGCAAGAGCTTTTTCGCCGTGGCCCAGTCCCCGAACGGGGTGGATCATTTCCGCTTCTGGGACGAGCCGGTGGTGCTGCCCGATACCTGCCCGGGGGAGACGAACGTCTACGACATGCGCCTGACCCGGCATGAGGACGGCTGGATCTATGGCGTTTTCTGTTCGGAGAGCAAGGACGCGGCCAATCCCGACCTGAGCGCGGCGACGGCCGCAGCCGGCATCGTGCGCACCAGGGACCTGAAAACCTGGGAGCGCCTGCCGAACCTGGTCACCCTGCGTTCGCCCCAGCAGCGCAACGTGCTGCTGCATCCGTATTTCGTCGACGGGCAGTATGCTTTCTATACCCGCCCCATGGACGATTTCATCGACACCGGTTCCGGCGTCGGCATCGGCTTCGGCCTGTGCCGGGACATCGAACACGCGGTGATCGATGAGGAGCGCATGACCTCCATCCGACGCTACCACACCATCACGGAAAGCAAGAACGGCGCGGGCGCGGTGCCCATCCGGACAGACAGGGGCTTTATCCACATCGCCCACGGCGTCCGGAACACGGCCGCAGGCCTGCGGTACGTGATCTATGCCTTTGCCACCGCGCTGGAGGATCCGGCCCGGGTCATCGCGGAGCCGGGCGGCTACCTGATCGCCCCGATGGGGGAGGAGCGGGTCGGCGACGTCAGCAACGTGGTCTTTACCAACGGCGCCATAGCCGCGCCGGACGGGCGGGTGTATATCTACTATGCTTCCAGCGACACCCGCATGCATGTGGCTACCACGGATATCGGCCGGCTGACGGACTATGTGTTCAACACCCCGCCCGACGCCCTGCGCAGCGCTGACTGCGTGCAGCAGCGCATCGGGCTGATCAGAAGGAACCTGGCATTCATGGGCCGCAGGTAATGCGGAAAACCGGTTTTTGAGGCAGAACGCGCCGCGTGCTGCGGCGGTGACAGGAGGCGCTTATGGATAACAAACAGGCAGGCCGGAAAAAGAATATATCCGGTGTGGGCAAGCAGATCCAGACCCACGGCACAGCCCAGGGCCAGGGCCCTGTCGGCTCCCAGAACGGATACGGCGGACGGAAGATGAACGGCCCCACCGGGCCGCGGCCGTCCGGCCAGCGTCCCTCCAATAACGGGAACGGCGGCAACCGCGGCACCCCGCCCCAGCGTTCGGGCGGAGGCGGCAGGCTGGGCCTGATCGTCATCGCGCTGCTGCTGCTGTTTGGCGGCGGGGGCGGCCTGAGCGGCCTGTTCGGCGGCGGGCAGGACAACGGCGGCACCGTGAACCGGACCCCGGCGGTTTACCGCACGGAGGCCCCGCGGCGGACAAACGCGCCGGTGTATTATACGGCTGCCCCGACGCAGGCGCCTGCCGTTCCGGGCGTTCAGGAGGGCTCCGGCCTCGGCAACCTGCTGAGCATGTTCATGGGCTACGGCGACGTGGACAACGGCTACACGGATGTGAGCGGCCTCGCCTCGCTCTTCGGGGAGAGCGCTTACCGGCCCACCGATGTCCCCACGGCGACGCCGAGGCCCACGGCCACCAAAAAGCCGAAGGCCACGAAGAAGCCCACCGCGACCCCCAGGGGCTCCGCCGCGACGGCGCAGCCCGTTTCCGGGTCCGTGCGCGCGCCTTATACCACCATCAAGGGCGGCGGCAGGGATACCGTGACCCTGATGGTGTACATGTGCGGCACCGACCTGGAGTCCAAGTCCGCCATGGCCACCCGCGACCTGCAGGAGATGCTGGCCGCCTCCTTCGGGGACAACGTGCATTTGATCATCGAGACCGGCGGCTGTGCCAGCTGGCGCAACAACCTTGTTTCCAACCGGTATAACCAGCTGTGGCAGGTCAGGAACGGCAAGCTCAACTGCCTGAGTGAAAACAACGGCACCGGCTCCATGGTAAGCCCTGGTACCCTGGCGGATTTCATTACCTACTGCCGGGAGAATTATCCCGCCGACCGCTACGGCCTGATCTTCTGGGATCACGGCTCGGGCTCGGTCAGCGGCTACGGCTATGACGAAAAGAACCCCCGGGCCGGGTCCATGACCCTGGCCGGCATCAGCCAGGCCCTGACCAGGGGCGGCGTCAAATTCGACTTCGTCGGCTTCGACGCCTGCCTGATGGCGACGGTGGAAAACGCGCTGATGCTCAACAGCCATGCCGATTACCTGATCGCCTCCGAGGAGACGGAGCCGGGCTACGGCTGGTATTATTCCGACTGGCTGACGGCGCTGGGCCGCAACACCTCCATGCCCACCGCGGAGATCGGTCAGCGGATCGTGGACGACTTCATCCGCACCAGCAGCCAGAAGGCGGCGGGACAGAAGACCACCCTCTCCGTGATCGACCTGGCGCAGCTGAACGCCGCCGTGCCGGACAGGCTGACTGCCTGGGCCCGGTCCATCTCCGGCATGATCGAGAAAAAGCAGTACCAGACGGTGTCCAACGCCCGCAACGGCGCCAGGGAGTTCGCGGAAAGCAACCGCCTGGATCAGGTGGACCTGGTGGACCTGGCCCAGCGCATGGGCACCCAGGAAGGCGCGGCGCTGGCCAGGGCGGTGCAGAGCGCGGTCCTGTACAACCGCACCTCCTCCAACATGCGCAACGCCTACGGCCTGTCCATCTACTTCCCCTACAAGAAGCTCTCCAACGTGGATAAGGCGGTCAGCGCCTACAACCAGCTGGGCATGGACGGCAGCTACATCGACTGCATCCGCCAGTTCGCCAGCCTGGAGCTGAGCGGCCAGACGGTCAGCGGCGGTTATACCAGTCCCTGGGGCGCGCTGTCCGGCAGCGGCTATTCCGGCCAGAGCGCCTACGGCGACAGCGACCTGCTGAGTTCGCTGCTGGGCGAGCTGCTGGGCGGCGGCTACGGCCGCCTGCGCGGCATGGACGCCGGCAACACGGGCTTCCTGAAGGCGGGCGCGCTCACCGGGCAGGAACTGACCGCCTACCTGAGCGAAAACATGATCGATCCTTCTCTGCTGCGCTTTGCGGCTACGGAGGACGGCCCGCGCCTGCGCCTGCCCAAAGACCAGTGGGCGCTGGTGCAGGATATCGCCCTGAACCTGTTCTTCGACAACGGCAAGGGCTATGTGGATATGGGCCTCGACGGCCTGTACACCCTCACGGAGGACGGCATCATCGCGGATACGGACGGCACCTGGCTCGCCATCGACGGCCAGCCCGTGCCCTACTACGAGCTTTCCGGCGATGACGACTGCCGCTCCGGCTATGTGCCCGCCCTGCTGAACGGCGACCGGGTGCAGCTGCTGATCTCCTTCGACCCCAACGGCGTCGGCTACATCGTCGGCGCCCGGGCGGACTATGTGAAGGGCGAAACGGACACCATCGCCAAGAGCCTGTCCGGCCTGCCCATCGGCGCGAAGCTGCAGTTCCTGTGCGACTTCTACACCTATGGGGGCGAATATCAGGAGACCCAGTACCTGGGCGACCCGATCACGGTCAGCGCGGACACCCTGGAGGTGACGGACGTATATATCGACGCCTCCCGCGCCCGCCTGACCTACAGGCTGACGGATATCTACAATCAGGAATACTGGACGGAAGCCTACCGGCTCGGCAACTGACTATCATGGCGTATCCTTCGCTTATCCTCCTGTGAGGGGATGGGCGAAGGATCTTTATATGATCCTGTGGCCCTGCAGCGTAGCGTCTGATATTGACAGAAACAAATATGGAACCGTTCCGGCGGCATGCGCTTCCGTATAAAGGCAGCTGCCGAAAGTGCCGTTCGGAATCTGGAACTGCTGCAATACAAAAACAGAGGAAGTGTGATAATTGAACCCGGCCGGATGCTTTTTTGCCTCGATTCCGGAGATCTTTCATCTGTTTCTCCGGTATTTCCCGGATTGCGTCGGGGGCGGATTCCTCTCTGACGCCGATATCCTGAATCATGATCTGTGTGAATGTACAGAAAAAGGGATAACGGGAAAGGATCTGGACCTCCGGTGCCAGAATCATTTCCGGAACTGCATGATCCGTTTCATCAATGATGATATGATCGACCGGAATGATGATTATCAGGTGAAGAAGGATGTATTCGACCGGTTCTGTTTGTTCCTGGAAGCGCTGATCCAATCAAAAAACGCGCATCTGCGTGATGCGGGGATCATACTGACCGGGTATCTCGCCGGGCATGCGCTGTTTGATGAGGCGATGCTCCTGAATCAGTCTGAGCGGATCAGACCGCATATGGAGAAATCGCTGCGGAACCTGAATAAAGAAGATCAGTGTGCCAGGAAGCTCATTGATCTGTTTCCGGCAATGAAAAAACCGTATATGGATATAGGCAGGGATGACTTTGACGAAGCGTATTTGGTTTTTGTCATGTATGAACGCTTTGGGGCTTATATCGTGAAAACAGCCGGACCGGCTGAGAAAAAAAGAGCGATCGGACTGATCAATGAAATGTATAGCTCTGACGACGGTTATGTCAGGAATCTTGCACACGGGGCTGCCGTTGAGATCATGGCGACTGAGCCGGAGTTTGATTTCGATGAGATCAGTCCTTACTGTTCTCCGGATGTAAAGAAGGATATCATGGCCTTTCTCTGATTTGATCATGATTGCTCATTGGACACAGAATATAAAAGCTATGGAATGCAGCGGATTGCGATCCCATAGCTTTTTTGCATAACGGGTTTTCAAACAGATGCCGTCAGCCGCACGGTTCCTTCATGTTCGCTTCCAGCGCCGCGCAGAACTCGGGCAGCTCGCGCTTCAGGCGCACGAAACGGCCTTCGCGGGTGAGGAAGACGTGCTCTGAGCGGGCGGTGCACACGGTTTCGCCGCTGCCGTTCTGTATCTCGTAGGCGATGGCGAGCACCACGCCGTTGAAGGACTCGACGGATACCCGGACGGTGACGGTATCGCCGAAGGTGGAGGTATGCTTATATTCGCAGCTGACGGACTTGACCGGGGAGTATACGCCGGCGGCTTCCATCTTCGCGTAGGGGAAGCCCAGCTGATCCATAAAGTCGATCCGGGCCTCCTCCATCCAGTGAATATAGTTCGCGTGGTGGGTCACGCCCATCATGTCTGTTTCATAGTACTGCACCCGATGCACATAGGGCTTCATAGGCTGGTTACTCCTTCTTTCCGGCGGGGCCGAGATACCTGAAGCACATCATGGTCAGGTCGTCGAACTGTTCGGCCTTTTTCACAAAATTGTCCACGGCTTCCTTCATGTTGGCGATCACCTGTTCCGGCCCGGCGTCCGGGGCGCGGTTGAGCGCCGCCAGCGTGCGTTCCATGCCGAAGAACTGGTTGTCCGCGTCCGTGGCCTCCGGCAGGCCGTCGGTATACACGAAGATCGAATCGCCGGGGGAGAGCTGCATTTCGTACTCTTCGGTCGTGATGTCGGGCAGGCCGCCGATCACGAAGCTGTGCTCATCCTTGAGCAGCTGGTAGGGCCGGCCGTTCAGCCGTACGAAGGGATATTCGTGGCCGGCGTTGGAGACGGTCAGCTTGCCGGTGGACAGCTCCAGGATGCCCAGCCACACGCTGACGAACATTCTCTGGGGGTTGTGCTGGTAAAGCTGCCGGTTCACATACTCCAGCGCCTTCGCGGGCCGTTTTTCCATCAGGGCGGAGTTGTGGATCAGGACCATGGATATGGTCATGAACAGCGCAGCGGGCACGCCCTTGCCGGACACGTCCGCGATCATCATCGCCAGGTGGTCGTCGTCCACCATGAAGAAATCGTAGAAGTCGCCGCTGACCTCGCGGGCCGGGTCCATGGCGGCAAAAATCTCGAACTCCGTCCGCTCCGGGAAAGGCGGGAATTGATCCGGAAGCATCTTGGCCTGGATCTTGGACGCCAGGTTGAGCTCGGTGTCCATCCGCTGCTTTTCGGCAGTGATGGATTCGATTTTGTGCACATGGTCGTCGATCTCTTTTGCCAGGCTGACCACGTCCTCGGAAAGCTGGCCGATCTCGTTGCGGGTTCTGATGGCGGTGACCTTTGAGCTGTCCTTGGTCTCCTTATACAGGCGGATGTTCTGCTGGACGGATTTCAGGGGACTGAGAACGAACAGATAGATGAGCACCAGGCAGATGAGCGAAATCCAGATCTGGATGCTGATGGCCTGCAGCGTGCCGATGAGCGTCATCTCTGACATGCTGCCCCACAGGGCGGACGTATTCTTGGTCAGTCCGATGAGGGCCACACGGTCCCCGACCGTCCCTAAGCTGGAATAGTAATCGACATAATTGCCTGCTTCCGCCAGATGGGCGGACTGTATCTGCGCGGCGCGCATCGCTTCCTGCTGGCTGGCGTTGACGGCGGCTGTGGTGCCCAGGGTGTAGGCCTGCTCGTATATCGTGCCGCGCTCGGATCCCGACGGGTTGGCGCTGAACAGGAAAAACTGGCGGTCAAAGGGCTCCTCCGTCAGTACGCAGAACAGGTAATCGATATTGTTCGACGCGGCGATGTCGTTGATGCGGGTGATCAGCCAGGAATAGACGATTTCGGCGTACAGCTTCTGGTCCTCCGGCGGCAGCGCCTCAAGCTGCTGCGCTTCGGCATAGTCCGGGAGCAGGTCCGGATGGCGTTCGTTCAGGAGACGGCACTTTTCATGGGTGACGGTATCGTCGGTCAACTGGACGTCGTATTCCACATCCAGCTCAGCGTGATGCTCATACCAGTAGTTCAACAGCCAGTCGGCGGCGGGGTATTCCCGTACGGCTGCCGCGGTCTCGGCGGCGACGAAGGAGCCGATGTCCTCCGTCTGCTTATTGACGGTATTCACAGCCCAATAGCGCTGTGTAAAAAAAGTAATGACGCCGGACAGCACCACGGCGAAAAGAAATACGATCGCAACCGTTGGTATGATGCCGAGGGTCCGCTGTTTCTTCATGGTTTCCTCCCCCCTGACCAGCACCGCTGAGTGACTGCCGCCGTTCTGCCGGTTCCGGCGGCTTTATAAACAAAAAAATTATATCATATTTGTCCGGATTGTTCCAGCTTTTTTCCCGGCTGCCGTTTTTTCGGTAAAACCGGCTGAAATTGTGTCAAATCTACCCCCTTGCATTTCCCCGGCAAAAGTGGTATAACGTCCACCGCGAATCAGTGGATTCGCATGAAAGGCAAGGCTATGACAAAGAATTTGACCGAAGGAAAGCCGATGAAGCTGGTGCTGGGGTTTGCGGCCCCGCTGCTTTTCGGTGTACTGTTTCAGCAGTTTTACAGTTTTGTGGATACGGCGATCGTGGGCCAGTTCCTGGGCGCGTCCAAACTGGCGGCGGTCGGGGCGACAGGCTCCGTCAACTTCCTGGTGATCGGGCTGTGCCTGGGCTTCTGCTCGGGCTTCGGCATCCCTATTGCCCAGGCGTTCGGCGCCAACGATACGGAGCGGCTGCACCGCTGCGTGTATCACGCGGTGCTGCTCAGCGCAGTCTTTTCACTGGTGTTCGGCGCGCTTGCGACCGTCCTGTGCCGGCCCATGCTTCAGCTGATGGACACGCCGGCCGAGGTCATCGACGCTTCGGTCAGCTATATCTCGATCATTTTCGCGGCGATCCCCTGCTGCGTGCTCTACAACATGGCCAGCGCCATCCTGCGCTCCCTGGGGGACAGCAGGACCCCTGTGGTCTTCCTGGTGGTGGCGTCCCTGGTCAATATCGTGCTGGACCTCTTCCTGATCATCGTATGCAGGCTGGATGTGGCGGGCGCGGCCATCGCAACGGCCGTCAGTCAGCTGGTGTCCGGCCTGGGCTGTGTCATCGTGATGGTCAGGCGCTACCCGATCCTGCGCATGAGCCGGGAGGAAAGAAGGTTCTCTCCCGCCCTGGCAAAGGAAATGCTGCTGGTGGGCCTGCCCATGGGCCTTCAGTATTCCATCACCGCCGTGGGCTCTGTGGTGGTGCAGAGCGCCGTCAACGGCCTGGGCGTCAGCGCCGTGGCTGCCGTGAGCGCGGCGTCCAAGATCAGCGCCTTCTTCTGCTGCGTGTTTGACGCCCTGGCCTCCACCATGGCGACCTTCGCGGGCCAGAACATCGGCGCGCGCAAGCTGGGCCGTGTGAACGAGGGCCTCCGTGCCGCTTCCGTGATCGGCTGCGCCTATTGCGTGCTCGCCTTCGGCGCGGTGGCGCTGTTTGCCCGCCCGCTGCTGGGCATGTTCATCGACGCCGGGGCGAACGCCCGGGTCATGGATATGGGCGTCGAATATCTGATGATCAACTCGGCTTTCTATATCCCGCTGCTGTTCGTGAATATCGTACGCCTGAGCATCCAGGGCATGGGCTTCACGCGTCCCGCCATGTTTGCCGGCCTGTTCGAAATGATCGCACGCACGGCGGTGGCCCTGTTCGCGGTGCCGCGCATGGGCTATACCGGCGCGTGCCTGGCGAACCCCGCCGCATGGATCATGGCAGACGTGTTCCTGTTCCCCTGCTACCGCCGTGTGACCCGCACCCTGCGGGGCCGCATCATGCCGGATATGCCCGAATACAAACGGCCCGAACCCCGTTTCCGGCGCCGGGCCGCATAATTGTACACAGACAAAACACCGCCGCGCTCAGAATGCGCGGCGGTATTTTATCAGGCCAGGTGATGGATTTGCCGTATGTGCTTGAAGTGGCGTTCCAGGGTCGTTCTTGCGGTGTGGGCATTGCGCTTCTCCAGCGCCTGCAGGATGCGCTCTATGTCGTTGGACATGAATCTTGGCCGCCGCTGCAGCAGCGCAGGATCCGCCAGCGATTTGAAGCGTTCAAAGTAAAAGTCGATAAAGTGAGCGTACTGCGGTATCCCGGACATTTCCATCAGCCGGTAATGGAAGACATGGGCATCCGTGACCTCGCGCCAGGCACCATAGTCGGTCAATTCCCGCAGGTGAGCGATTTCCTCGTCGGACGCCGTGCGGATCACGATCATGGCCGCATGGGTTTCCAGCGCTTCGCGGAAGTTGATCAGTTCGGCGAGGGTGGCGCTCATGAAACCCCTCATCAGGATTTCGCTCAGCGCTGACGCTTCCGGATTGGAAATATGCGAACCGCCGCGCGGCGTGCGGGTGATATAGCCGCGCGTCTGCAATGAGTTCAGCGCCTCGCGCAGGATGCCGCGGCTGATACCCATTTGCTGGGCAAGCTCAGGCTCGCTTGGCAGGCGGCTGCCGGCGGGAAGCTCTCCGATGCGGATGCGCTGCAGGATTTCTTCCTCTGCCAGGTCAGATAGCCGGGGCTTGCTGTCAATATGGTCCATACATCGACTTCCTTTTTTTGTATTACGGCGCCCTCTGACAGCGACCGTTCAGCAAAGCGGGTTCATATTCAGCCGCATCACCTGATTCCATCATTCGACAAAGATGCAAAAAATCCTGCTAATACAGAATAATTGTTTATTTTTGAGAAGAAAGCGTAAATCTGACCGACTGATAATCACCCGGCTCAAACGCCAGCGGAAGGCCGAAGCGCATCAGCTCCTGGCCCGTCATGGCGGCATCCAGCTCCTCCACGCGATACACGCGCGCAGGCTCCAGGCCGGCCAGCCGCAGGCGCTGGCGGCGTGAATTGGGCTGAGCGCTCAGGCGGACCGCGGTCACGATCGCTTCCGAGCGGTCACCGGAAACGACCATCCAGGCGGCGGTGCTGCCCTCGAAGGGGCTCAGCAGGCGGATGCTTTCCCCGTACAGCAGCAGGCTCCGGTGGGCCTTCATGTAGGCGATATCTGCCTGGGTCTCCGCAAACTGCTTGTCGTCCAGCTCGGCGAGGTCCATCTCATAGCCGTAGGTGCCCCACATGGCTACCATGGCGCGGGTCCTGAGAGGGCTCATGCGGCCGGTCTGCCAGTTCGGGGCGTGGCTGACGTGCGCGCCGACGGTGGACTGGGGGAAGACCAGCGAGGTCCCGTACTGGATCAGCACGCGGCTGCCGGCGTCCGTGTTGTCCGAGCACCAGGCCTGGGGCATGTAGTACATCATGCCTAGGTCAAAGCGGTTGCCGCCGGAGGCGCAGCTCTCGAACAGGATATGCGGGAAACGCTTCGTCAGCCGCTCCAGCACGCCGTACAGGCCCAGCATGTAACGGTGGGCGGTTTCCGCCTGGCGCTCCGGGGGCAGCATGGCACTGCCGACGGGCGACATGTCGCGGTTCATGTCCCACTTCACGTAGTCGATCGCTGCGCTGATCAGGATGGCGGCCACGGCGTTTTCGACATACTCGCACACGTCGGCGCGGCTCATGTCCAGGGTCAGCTGCCAGCGGCTCTCCGTGCGCACGCGGCCCGGCTGGTGCAGGCACCAGTCCGGATGCGCCCGGTAGAGGTCGGAATCGGGGGAAACCATTTCCGGCTCGAACCAGAGGCCGAATTTAAGGCCCATGGCGTGGATGCGGTCGGCAAGGCCGTTCATGCCGTGGGGCAGCTTCTTCATATTGACTTTCCAGTCGCCCAGGGAGGAATGGTCGTCGTCCCGGCGGCCGAACCAGCCGTCGTCCAGCACGAACATCTCCAGCCCGGCCTCCTTGCCGCGGCGGGCGATCTCAAGCACCTTCTCCTCGTCGAAATTGAAGGTGGTCGCTTCCCAGTTGTTGAGCAGGATCGGCCGCTGCGCCTGAGCGTAGGGGCCGCGGACCACGTGCTCCCGGACGAGCTGATGGAACTGCGCGCTCATGCCGTTCAGGCCGTTTTCGGACCAGGCCAGCAGGGCTTCCGGCGTGGTGAAAGCTTCGCCGGGCTTCAGCAGCCAGCGGAAGTGCGCGTCGTTGATGCCGATCTGGGCCCGGGCCATCCGGTTGAGGCATACCTGCACCAGCTCGGTGTGGTTGCCGCTGTACATGAGGGCGAAGCCCAGGGCTTCGCCCCTGAATTCGTCCGTTCCGGGCCGGACCAGCGCCATGAAGGGGTTGTTTTGGGCGCTGCTGTCGCCCCGGGCGCTGTCCACGCCCTGGAAGCCCGGGGCCAGGGGCCGCCGGTCGATCATCCGCTCCCGCGCCCACGCGCCGGACAGGGTGATGAGCTCCCAGTCCGCGTCGTACAGGTCGACGCTGGCGCTCATCACGCGCTCCAGCGACACGGGGCTGCCGCCCCTGTTGACGATCCGCGCGCTGCGGGCGATGACGTCGCAGTCTTCGAATATGGTGTACAGCAGGGTCACGCTGAGGCCCAGCTTCTCATCGGCATACTCGACGGCCACGGTTTCGCTGCTGCCGTCCTTGTCGAAGGTGGAGGGCAGGCTTTCCAGCGCCGGCTTTTTGTCATAGACCAGATGGCCCTGGTAGACCAGGTCCACCGCCGTGCTGCCGTCCGCGGCGGTCAGCTCCAGGGCCCCGCGCCGCAGGTCGCCGTGGCCATAGGTGGGATACTCCTGGGGCAGCTTTTCCAATTCCAGCGTGTTGTGGCGGAAGTTGTCTTCGCCACTCTCAAAGTACAGCCGGTCCAGGGGGCTCATCAGGCTCTCCAGCCGCGCGCCCCAGTATACGTGGGCGGGCAGGCCGTCGCCGGTCAGGCGGAAGATATA
>JBGUIY010000334.1:0-3190 GCA_045113475.1 Christensenellales bacterium
CTCCCTCGGCAGGAAACGCCCCGGTTCGTCGGAGCCGGACGTCTGGTATAACGTCAGGATCAAGTATCCGGATATCAAAAGACTCGGCCCGGACGCATGGACTGATTTCTATGATCTGACGAAGCTGGTGATCAAAGGCACGGACGAGGAATTCGCCGCGCGCATCACCGATTATCTGGATTTGGACAACCTGGCGAAGTACTATGTGCTGGTCAGCGCCCTCGGCCTCAGCGACAACATGCGGAAGAACATGGTGTTCGTGCGCGCCGAAGCCACTGGCAAATACAGCGTTTACCAGCTGATCCCCTGGGATATGGACGCCGGCTACGGCCGCGCCTACACCTCTCGCAAGGTCAAGGTGGACGCGCTGTTCACGAACAAGCTGTTCCGGCGGCTGATCAAAGGCAGTGTGGGCGGCTTCAACGAACTGCTGTGCCGGACCTGGGAGAAATACGGGACCACCCTGCTTTCGCCCGATCACGTCATGTCCCTGTTCGAGGGCTATGTCAGCCGGCTGCGCGTCTGCGGCGCGGACCGCAGGGAGATGGAAAGGCACCCGGCATTCAAATTCTATATGGACCACCGGTTCGGCTTTACGCTGGATTTCGACAGTGAACTGAATTACATCAGGGATTACCTGAACGACCGGTGGTCGTGGTGCGACCAGTATTTCAAAGGACTGTTATAATAATGATAAAGGGCGGGTCTCATCGACCCGCCCTTTATGATGATATCTCTTATTTCTGTTATTCCGCCGCGATCTCGGCCAATGCGTCACGGCCATAGATCCTGCATTCGCCCGTGACGCCGTACCGGGCGGCAATGCCGGACACGGTTTCAGCCGTCAAGTTCCGGATGTCCGCCGGGCTGCAGAACACCAGCGAGGCCTGGGCGTTGCCGTCGCTCTGGAGTGCCGCCACGATCAGGTCGGCGCGGTAGGCCAGCACCACGATGGCGCAGCTGCCGTCCTGCACCAGATCGAACTGATCTGTCTGGGCCGTCTGAGCGGAGGCTTTGGCGTAGGGCAGATTCCACTGGGTATTCACGATGGTCGCAAAGGTTTTCGCCACGTTCTCCCGTCCGGACATCAGCAGCGCGAGCTCGTTGTACTGTGACTGGGGGAAGCGGAGCACGGCGGCGAAATCAGGCTTTTTCACGTCATAGCTCGGCACAAAGCCCAGCCAGCCGTATTCCTGCTGGTCGCAGTCTGCCCAGAATTCGTTCACGCTCTGCTGCAACTTTTCCGCCACTCTCAGGGTGTCTTTGATGGAGCGGATGTTCAGGTCGACGGCCTCGCCCCAGGGCTCGAATTCCACCGGCTCGTCTTTCTCGGTGTCCAGCACGTAGCGCTGGGCCAGGCTGCCTTCGGGCGCGTAGATGGTGACGGGCGTCTTGCCGGAGCCGTACCGGCCGATCGCTTTCGCTTCGATGACCGTTTCGGGATTCGGGATATAGATTTCCAGCGGCACCTTTTTATCGGGAGCGTATATCGCGGAGCCGACAATGGCCGTCACGCTCCTGGGCAGGTTCACGATCTTCACGTGATCAAGACTGTAGACCGCGTGGTTCAGGATCGTGGTGACGGGACAGCCCGCAGCCGTCTCAGGCACGGCGACGACGGCGTCCTGGCCCAGATAGTGGAACAGGGCGGCTTCACCGTTGAAGATGCGGAATTCGAAACCGTCGACGGTGACGTACTCCGCCTTGGGCATCTCTGCCGCCGTGGCGCAGGCGACGGCTTTGTAGCCGTTATCCTGTGCCCATTTCAGCGCGTAGCTGCCTTCCGGCGCGTAGACCGCCGCGTGCGTGTTGATGCTGGAAAGGCCGGTGTTCTTTTCCAGGGAGGCGGGCAGATAAACGCACGCCAGGTTTTTGACGTTGTCGAAGAAGGAACCGCCCAGCGCTTTGATGCCTTCGCTGACGGTGACGCTGGCCAGCTTTTCGCTGCTCTGCACCACCTTGTCGCCGAAGGTGGTCACGGAACCCGGCAGAACCAGCTCGGTCAGGGCGTGATTTGAATAGAAGGCCGTGGACTGGATTTCCCTGATCCCTTCAGGCAGCCTGACGGACTTCAGCTTGGAGCAGACACTGAAGGCCGAGCCGCCGATGTATTCCAGCGTGGTGGGCAGCTTGACCTCTGTCAGGTTTTCGCAGTTGTAGAACGCTGAAGAGGAAATGGTCTGCAGGCCTTCCGGCAGGATGACAGTCTGCAGCGTTATGCAGTTTTGGAAGCAGCCAGCGGCAACCTCATGGAGCGGGTGCCCATCGACCGACGCTGGCACCTCGATGCTGACCGGATCGCCTTTGTAGCCGTAAAGATAACTGTATTTGCCGCTGGTGCTGAACAGGAGCGCCGAACCGTCTGCCTGGGGCAGGCTGATGGTGCCCCACACCGCAGCACGGAGCTTGAGCCACATGCTGGAGTCGCTCAGATTGTCGCCGCTCAGCTGGCCGATCCTGCCGGAACGCTTGGCGTAGTTGCGGTGAGACCAGAAGCTGACGGCTTTACCGCCGTTTTTCAGGTCGAACACATAACCAGTGTAATCACGGTGGGAGCTGCTGCCCGCCGGGATATAGCGGTAGCCCGAAGGCGTCCAGTAGGCCCTGATCACCAGGGCGTACTCGGCTTCCGCCAGCGATCTGGCGCGCATGTTTTCCGGGAAGCGTGCCAGGAAGCTGCCGGCGAAGTCCACATCGTCCTTGCCGTTGGAGTACAGCGCAATGAACTTGTGTCCGCGGTATTCCTCCGGGATTCCGCTGGCTTTATCCGCCTTGAAGTCGTCCCAGTTTTCGGGGATCAGCCCCTCCGGCAGGCCCGGGGCGGCGTCCACGCGCAGGCTGACATTCCAGCCTCCGGTTTCCAGCTCGTCAGCGTTCTCGATGGAAAGATCGTACAGGATCTCCAGCTGTTTGTCGAAGGTTTCAGCTCCCTTGAGCGCGGTCTTGCCCTCGTCCAGCGTCATCGCTGAGGCGGATACTGCCGCCAGCATGACGACAGCGAGCAGTACGGTGACGGCAAACAGAGTTTTTTTCATGCGGGTTCCTCCTTTTATGATTTGTTTATGGTACAAAGTGCCTTATTCTGTCGATTCTTCAAACTGGAACTGTTTTTTTGCGGTATCGGTGACGAATCGCTGTACTCTGCCCCCTTTCCCGGCATGAAGGATAAAAGCGGCCTGATTGCGCACAT
>JBGUIY010000335.1:0-3581 GCA_045113475.1 Christensenellales bacterium
TGGCTGTCCATACTGGAAAAATCGTTTATCATCCATTTTCTGGAACCGGATACGAACAACCTTGGCAAAACGGTTGTAAAGACGCCAAAGCTGTATTTTGTGGATTCGGGCCTGCTCTGTCACCTGCTTCGCCTGGAAACCAAAGAGGATCTGCTTCTGAGCCGCCATAAAGGGGCCGTTGTTGAAACGTTCGCTGTTTCGGAACTGATGAAACAACGGATGAATGAGGGAATGAAGCCGAATCTTACATTTTTCCGGGACGATCACGGATTTGAAGTGGATACGATTGCCGACTGGAAGCGCACATTTGCCATAGAGATCAAAAGCGCAAACGCGACGGAAAAAAAGCTTTCAGCCAATACCAGGAAGTATCTGGACCTAAGGAAAGATCACGAAGTCCGGGGCGCCGTGTTTTATCTGGGCGATGTGACGATGACCGTGAACGATACAGCCTATATTTCGTGGAAAGACTGGGGAACATTTGCGGATTCAACCTGAACAAAATCATACCGGGATCAAACAGCCTGAATAACTGGCTGACAGAAAACGCAATACCGGGTCCCCGCCGCGGGGATCCCGCACAACAGCAAGGAGGAAACAGCTTATGTTTGGACGCAGACCGGATGGCAGACGCCTGAAGAAACAGGACCCCATTGTACAGATGACCCCTTACCTGATGCCCATGCGCTGCGACGCGCAGGTGTTCCTGGAGCACAAGGCAGACTTTGAAAAGCTGAGCCGCTATATTGTGGAAAAGACCCGGGAAGGGCAGAAGCTCACCTTCATGCAGATCCTGGTGGCGGCCTATGTCCGCGCCATCAGCAAATACCCGGAGGTGAACCGGTTCATCTTCAACAAGCAGTACTATGTGCGGAACAACTGTTCCGTTTCCTACACCGTGCTGAAGGATCCCCAGGACCATAACAGCAACGAGACCACCGTGCGCATCCTGTTTGACCTGACGGACACCGTGTACGACGTGCGCGACCGGATGAACGCGGCGGTGGAGCAGAGCCGCGCCACCGAGGACGGGGATTTCGTGATCCGGCTGGCCAGCACGCTCCTGTCCATTCCCGGCCTGGCCACGCTGATCGTGACGCTGGTTCGGCTGCTGGACAAATACGGCATTGCACCCCGGGTGCTGATCCGGGAGCTGCCCTTCTACAGCGGCATGTTTATCACCAACAACGGCTCCATCGGCTTGCATCATCCCCTGCATCACATTTATAATTTCGGGGATGTGAGCCTGTTCATCGGCATGGGCAGCGTGCTGAAGGAGGCCTTTGTGGAGCCGGACGGCCGGGCGCGCATGCGCCGGTGGCTGCCGCTGGGCATCACGGCGGACGAACGCGTCTGCTCCGGAGCGCATTACGCCGCCTTCTTCGCGGAAGTTATCCGCCTGCTGGACAATCCGGAGGAACTGGAAACCCCGCCGGAGCAGGTGCGCTTCGAACAGGGCGTGGAATACCATGTGCCGAAGATTTCAGAACAGAAGTGAGAATGAAACCGTGAACGAGAACCGACAGGACCGGAAAAAGAAACAGATCTGGACAGCCCTGTTTGTCCTTATCAATATTGCCGTCATTGCCGCCACCGCGGTCAATGAGTTTTCAGGGACCCCGGCCGGCGCCTTTCAGTTCGGCTTCACCCGGCGCGCCCTTTTCTTCCTGGGATGCACCGGGCTGTGCCTGGCGGTGCTGCTTTGCGCGGAATCGCTGAAATACCTGCTGATGATGAAGTTTCTCGGCGAGCCGGTTTCCTTCCGCGTCGCTTTTGAAACGGCCGCGCTCGGAAAGTATTACGACTGCATCACCCCCTCCGGCGCCGGCGGGCAGCCCTTCCAGATCCTCTGGCTGCACCGTCACGGCTACTCGGACGGTGCTTCCTCCGCGATGACGATCAGCGGCTACATCACCATGCAGGCGGGGTTCATCCTGCTGGCGCTGGGCGTATTCATCGCCCACCGGTCCGTGGAGCTGGAAGCGATCCGGTATACGGCCTATGTTGGCCTGCTGCTCTTCTCGCTGATTCCCTGCCTGCTGGCTTCCTTTTCCTTCATGCCGAAAACGGTGAAGAAAATCATTACCGCCGCGATCCGCCTGTGCGGACGGCTGAAGCTGGTCAAAAAACCGGAGGAAGCCACGGAGCAGGTGCTGGGAATGCTGGACAGCTACCACACCAGCTTTTCCGCGATCGCGAAGGATAAAGGAACCCTGCTGTGCCTGCTGGTGCTGTCGCTGATCTACCGCATTGCGCTTTGCAGCATGCCCTACTTTGTGCTGAAGATGTTCGGCGCGCCGGTCAGTTTCCTGCACATTTTTGCCAGCACGATCTATATCTACGCCACCATCTGCCTGGTGCCGACGCCCGGCAACGCCGGGGCGGCGGAAGGCGCGTTCTACCTGGTTTTTTCCGCCATGGGATCGGAAGGCGTATTCTGGGCCATGCTCATCTGGCGGCTTTTCTGCTATTATTCCTTTATCATCATCGGCGGCGCGATATACGGCGTGAACGCGCTGCGCAGCCGGCGCGCCCGGGGAGGGAAACAGGATGGATAATGTTCAGTCCCTTCATTCGGTCCAGTTTATCGACAACTATTTTCCGGTGATTGACGGCGTGACGGAAACCGTGCATGAATACGCGCGGCATATGGAGCATGCCGCGGTGGTCTGCCCCGCGATGGAAAAGCATTACCTGGAAAAGCACAGCTTTCCCTATCCCCTGCTGACCTCCGCCACAATCCGGATGCCCTTTTCCCGGTATGCCAGCGCGGTGCCGAAAATAGACCGGGAGCTGGAAGCCGGGATTGCGAAGACGGAACCGGAGATCTTCCATTTCCACAGTCCCTCCCTGCTGGGCAAATATGCGGTTTCCCTGGGGAAGAAAAGGAAGATTCCCGTGGTGGCCACCTTCCATTCCAAGTATTATGACGCGATCCTGGAGTTTACCAAGAGCCGCGCCATTGCGAAAATGGTAACCAATCAGATTGTGAAGGTTTTTGAAAGCTGCGACGAGGTCTGGGCCTGCTCGGAGGAAACGGGGGAAACGCTCCGCTCCTACGGATACAGCAAAGCATACCACGTCATGCCGAACGGAACGGACGTATCGGTTCCGGAAAACATAGAGGAACTGAAGGAGCAAGCCGCGGACCGTTTTCAACTGCCGGGGGACAAACACATTCTGCTGTTTGTAGGCCAGCAGATCTGGTACAAGAACCAGAAGCTGATCCTGGACACGCTGCGGCTGCTGTGCGACCAGGGAGACGACTACTTCCTGGTCATGGTGGGAACGGGAAAGGACGAGCAGGAGATAGAGCGCTACGCGGCTTCTCTGAAGCTGACGGACCAGGTCCGCTTTACCGGCCAGGTGAAGGACCGGGAGCTGCTGAGCGGCATCTACCGGAACGCGGAACTGCTGTTCTTCCCCTCCGTGTTTGACAACGCGCCGCTGGTCCTGCGGGAAGCGGCGGTGCTGGGCGTGCCGACGCTGGCGGTCGAGGGTTCGAACGCGGCCGGCGCCATCCGGAAGAATGTCAGCGGCTTCACGGCCGCGGCCGATCCGCAGGCAATGCGGGACGAAAT